>JAESSZ010000155.1 GCA_016763875.1 Nannocystaceae bacterium | reverse complement strand
CTTCGAGCGCAGTCTCAACGAGTTTGTCCTCCTCCCGCAGGACCATCCAAACCGCGCGGAGTACCGCGACAAGCTGCTCGCGTTTCTCACCACTTACCTGACCGAGGCGGTGACGGACGCGGATGCCGACGAGGCCGATGCCTCGCTGCGCTACGCCGTTTCGTTGTTCACCCCCGCGGAACTGCGGACCGCTCCAGCCCGCCCCGCGCTTGCCCGAGCCGCCCACGCCCAATATCGGCGCACGGCCAGCCGCGGCGCTGAGCGTCCATCGCTGCTCGCACTCGCGGTCGAGCAACGGTTCGGATCACCGAAGGTTCGCGACAAGGCGCTGCAAGACTGGGAAGCCCTGGAGCACTGGCTGACCGACAACGGGCCGTACGCCCAGGAACCGTTGCTTCGACACGAGGAGCTTGAGCGCGCCCTCGAAGGCGTGGCGGCAGTGTTCCCCTCCCCCTTCGTCACGCAGCGACTCGCCGATCTGTACGTCGCGCGATACGAGGCTGCCGTCCGAGCGCAAGCGCATGGACGCGGGAGCGGGACGGCCTCGGTACGGCGGATCGAGATCACAGGCTACCTGCTGATGCGCCTGTACCTGCGCGCGGACGATCTCGACCAAGCCTCGAGTACGCTGGAACGCGTTGAACTCGACCCGCCCGTGGCCAAGTTGCGGGAAGTCCTCATCGACGCCACCAAGCCGCGGCGAAGCTCGCGCCCGCTGCTGGCTTTGGCGGAGCAGTTTGTCCCCGATCCTGGCGCCAACCCGGACCTACCGTACGTCGCCCAGGGCTGGGGCATCGTCGACAACCTCACCCGACGTGCGCTGGCACGCCATCCCAAGGACCCTTACGTGCACCTGTTGCGGGCCCGCTCATTGGTCGAGGCCGGCCTCGTGGATGCGGCAATTCACCACCTGCGCCGCAGCATCGACCTCAAGGAGGACGTCCGTGAGGCCTGGGTGCAGCTGGCCCAACTCGAGCAACGCAGTCTCACGCGCCTCGCGGAGTCGGATCCCCAGGCCGCCCTGCTGCGGATCCCCGCGATCGAGGCATTCCATCGGCGGGCCGTCGAGTTGTGGCGTGATCGGCCGATCCGCCCGGGACTTCCGGAGGCCTACTACGTCTTGGCCGAAGGCCTGTACCAAACCGGTGAGGTCAACGAGGCCATGGGTCTGCTCGACCGCAGCCAAGCCCTGCAGCCCGGGCCGCAGACGCTCGACCTGTTGGGGACCATCGCGCTCAAGCGTGCACGCTGGACTGGCGCGAAGCAGCACTACGAGGCGCTGGCCTCACTGTCGTACGACAGTGACCTGGCGCAGCTGCAGTGGGAGGCGCGTGCGCGCCAGCAGCTAGGCCTCGTCGCCTTGCGCAGCGGCGAGCCGGTCGCCTCGGCCAAACATTTCAAGCTGGCGCTGCGACACACCAACGAACTCCTGGCCCGCGGCGAAGCCGACGCCCGTCGCCGCAGCGATCGTTACGTCGAGCGCGGCAAGTTGCTGTTCTTTTTGGGCGACATCGAGTTGGCCATGAACGACTTTGAACACGCGGCCGATCTTGCCCCCGGCAACGTCAAAGTCTACGCCGAGCCGCTGCTTCACGCGGTGACTTACGGCTACCGCACGCAAGCCAAGCGTATCTTCCGGCGCGCCATGGCCCAAGCGCGCCTGGCCGACAGTCTCAAGCTCTACTTTTCCCTGTGGATCAACGAGCTGGCGATGGCCCAGGGCGCAACGCCAGACGCGGAGGCGACCACCTTCCTGCGTACCTATCGGGGTGACACGTGGGGCAATAAACTCGCCCGGCACGCGCGCGGCGATCTCAGCTTTGACGATCTGCTGGGCGGTGCCGCCGACAAGGGCGAGCGCGCCGAGGCGTTCTTCTACGAGGGGCTACGAACTTGGCGAACGGGCGACGCCACGCGCGGGCGGACTCTCATGCAAAACGTCGTGAGCACAGAGATGATGGGCTTCTTCGAATACGACATGGCGCAGGCCGTGCTCTCGCGCGGGGGACTGCCCACGCGCCCGCTGCCGCCGTTGCCTCGCGATCTGGCGCAGGCGTCCCCACGCTGACCGGACCGCTGTTGCAACGGACCTCGACGCAGAGGTCACCGGTTGAATTGAAAAAGGACGCACTATGCGTCCTTTTTCGTTGAGGCCTGGGTCGGAATCGAACCAACGAATAGAGCTTTTGCAGAGCTCTGCCTTACCACTTGGCCACCAGGCCTGGTGCGAGCGAGACGAGTTAGCATGCCCTGCCATCAGGGGGCAAGAACGGCGACACCCCGACCGCCACACCATTTGTGGGCTACCGGGGTGTCGTTGCTCGCAGACCGCGGCTAAACAAATCTGCTGCGAGCGGCATCCGTGATGCGGCCGCTCGCCTGCGGGCAAGGCCCGCCTTGTGCGCGGCTAGAGATTGCCCAGCGGATCGTTGCCGCCGCCAAGGTTGATCTTGTCCTTACGCTCTTTCTTCGGAGGATCCTTCGCCTCGGACGCGCTGCCGCCCCCGTTGCCTGACGATGCCTTCTTCGTTTTCTTCCGCCGCTTCCCGGAGCTCTTCTTGGTGCTCGACCCCGCCTGCTGGGTGGCCTCGGCTTCATTCTCAAGCAACTTCTTCTCGACCGCCGCCTTCTCAGCCGTCAGTCGGGCGCGCTCCGCATCACTCTGGGCCGAGGCCAACTTCGCATCGAGGTCCGACAGGCTGGTGTTGAGTTCGCTCCGCTCCTTCTCAAGCTTCTCCAACTTGGCCGTGATTTTGGCGAGCGCCGCTTCCGTGGCCGCGGACTTCTTGGCAAACCGCTCGGCGTCCGCTGCCTTCTCAGCGGCCTCGACATCGGCGCGATTGGAGGACTGCACAGCAAAATAGATAGCGCCGCCCACCGCGACAACGAGCAGCGGGACCACGAGCAGCGGCCACTTGGGCTTGCTCTTGCTCTCCGCCATCTTGATCTGGGCGTCGATCCGCATCTGCTCCTCCCGCAGACGCGCTTCTTGCTCGGCGCGTGCACGAGCGTCGGCCTCCTGAACACGCACACGCTCCTCGCGAGACGCGGCCTCCTGGGCGGCGTGCTCCGCCGCGACACGTTCGGCCTCAACCTGCGCGAGGCGCTCCACCTCTTGCTGGGCGAGGCGGTCGGCCTCTTCCTGCGCGACACGCTGGGCGTCCACTTCGGCTTGCTGGTCGGCGGCGACTTGGGCGACACGCTGTTGTTCGAGTTTTTGCAACTCGTCGAGTGCGGTCAATGCAGAGCTTTCGGAATTCATCTGATGGATCTCCCTCCGGGTGTTTCACGCACCAACCCCGCATTCGTTCCTAACGACGCGGGATATGGGCCAAGCCTACTGTCAGAGTTGGGTACGGACACACGCCGCGCGGTTCGGTTGCGTGAAGCGTCCGACGGTCGAAGATGCGGTGCGGGGCAGAGCACAGGCAGTAGTCACCCCGAAATTGCCCGATTTTTTGCGGAGTTTCCAGCCCCCATTACGGTGGCCGAAGTCCATGGCACGCGCCCCCGATTCTTCGAGTTGTTCCTCCACGACGGCAGACCCCGCTGAGGGCCCCTGCAACGACATCACCGCGTCGTGCACGCCCCACCGGGCCGTGCGGTCCGACCGCAGCCAGAGCACACGTGCGAAAGATATTCGTGTTCCACCGCGCCGCCAGCGCAGATCCTCGCGAGCCATCGGCCAGCGTGTCCTTTCGCTCGCGTCCGGGATCGTCCTGGCGGGGATCGGTGCAACGTTTGCCATGGCAGGGGTCGTCGCAACGGCCTACGCCGATGGCTGGTCGCCGTCATCCACCGCGTCCGTGCCCGCGCGAACGACCGCCAGCCTGTCCCATGACCGCACATTGTCCTACCCGCTGGCGCAGGTGTGGCCCACGACGCTACGGTACCTGCGCGTTGATCGCGGCTACACACTCGTAGACCGTGACGCGGAGGCTGGCTACGTCCTGTTCGACTTTCCGTTAGGGCGCCCAGGGGATGCCGAGGGCGGCGTCGCCCGCGGCAGCATCGAGATGTTCTCGACCGAGGACATGTCCGGGCGGCCGTCGGTCCACGTTCAGGTCAGCACGGACGCCGGGCCTTCCCATCTGCCCCACGCCATCG
>JAESSZ010000154.1 GCA_016763875.1 Nannocystaceae bacterium | reverse complement strand
CCGCGGCAGCTTGTCCGGCGCCGCCCGTGCACTGGGCGTGACCAAGAATGCAGTCACGAGATGCCTCGCACGCCTCGAAGAGCAGCTCGACAAGCCGCTCATGATGCGTACGACCCGCCACGTGTCCCTCACGGAGAACGGCCGTCAGTTCCACGAGCACTGCCTCCGCATCTTGAACGAAGTGACACTCGCCGAAGACTCGCTGATCGATCGCGAAACCCTACGGGGCACGCTGCGAGTCAGCATTCCCACGCGACTCCTCATGGCGCACCAGCTCACCCTCATCAGCGAGTTCCTGATCGACCACCCCAACCTCGAGCTCCAGATCATAGCCACCGACCAGCCAGTCGATCTTCTGGAGCAGCGGATCGACGTCGCTATCGCCGTCGGCCCCCAACCGGACAGCACGCTGCTCCAGCGGCGGGTCGCCAGTTTTGGGAACTTCGTGCTCGCGGCGACGCCAAGCTATGTCGAGCGCTGTGGACGTCCCAAGCGCCTGCAGGATCTCAAACACCACCAGTGTCTGAAGTTCCAACCCGACCTACCCCAGCGGCAGTGGCCACTGATCGACTCCAGTGGCACGGAGCACGACGTACCGGTCGGAGGTGGTTTTTCGTCCAACGATAGCCGCGCCCTGGACACCGCTATGCGCGCGGGTCTCGGCATTGGTTTCGTCGCGAAATCCGTGTTGCGCGAGCTCAAGGAGACTGGCGCCCTCGTGCCCATCCTGCCGCGATACCGCGTAGCCCCGTTTCAAGTCTGCCTGCTGTACCAGCGACAAGCCGCCCGCTCAAAGCGACTGGACGGGTTGCTCAACATGCTCGCGACGCTCGTCCGCGAAGTGATGTCGTAGACGTGTGCCAACCGTCAAGCACCATCGCGCACATGGTCACCTTCCGAGTCTTCCGCCCGCTTGTCGTTGTGCTGTCGCTGGCCGCGGCATGCAAAGGCGACGCGGGGGCCGGTTCCCCGACACCTACGCCGATACCAGAGACATCTGCTACGCCCGCGCCTGACTCGCCAGCGGCCGATGACGGATCGCCCGGTGACCCCTCGCCGCACCGTGAAGTTGCGGCATTGCTGGCATCGATTGGCGAGGGGCCCGCGTTGGCATTCGTTGTGCGTCCGGCAAAGTGGGACGCCGCGCGAGCAACAATCACCGATTTGCTCGGTGAGAAAGCACCCCCTGAGATTCGCGCGGTCCTGGGCGCGGCGACGGTTTCGGACGTGCTGGAGCAGGTGGGCAAACAGATACTCGGGCTCAATCTCGCGGCGCTGGAGGGCATCGATCAAACACGACCGTGGGTCGCCGGCTTGGGCGAAGCACCCGTGGCGTCACCGGGCCTACCCAACGCTTATGCGGATCCCGCGGGACACCGTAGCCTCGGCCTGCGTCAGGTTGTGTTGGTGCCAGTGACTGACGGCGCGGCATTCATTGCGTCGCTCGAGCCAGCCATGGCCCCGCACCTCCGGCCGTTGAAGGGCTGGGTGGCGGAAGGCGGGCCGGTATACGCCGCCCAGCTCGACGACGAAGGTTACGTCGTGGTGAGTGTGCAAGGCGGCTACGCCCGCGTCGTCGTGTTCTCGCAAGTGACGGGCATGACCCCAGCGGAGGCCCGCAAGGCCCTGGCGCCCCGCCTCAGCGCCAAGCCTGTCGCTGCCGTGCAGACTCCCGCCTTGGTTGAGCTGGGGCGACGCGACTCGTTGGCTGCGATGCACGTTCGGCCGTGGCACCTCCGCGATCTCGCAACATTTTTTGGCACCTACTCGATGATGCGTGCTGTGGCGACCGTCACCCCCGACCAACGGGCAACCGCGCTCGCGTTCGGAATCTCGTCGCTGCTCGTGGCCGAAACGGTGATGGTCGACGAGGGCCTCGAGCTAGACGACTGGGGTTGGATGCTCGAAGCCAAGGGCACACAAGCGCAACTGTTGGGTGTGGGCTCGCTGACGCCGCACGGCCGTGAGGTCTTCGACGCCGCCGCGACGACCGTCGCACTGCTCCCCGCGGTGAAGACCGAGGCCGCCGCACTCGAGGGTTTTGTCCGCCTCGACATAACAAGGGGCTGGCCGCCGTACCGCCGCACCGAACGCTATCGAAACTCAGCGCGTCGGAGTCCGCCGAGACGTTTGCCGAGTGTGGACCGCTGTGCCTGGTCCACGCCGCACACCGCACACCGATGCAGATGTTGTCGACAACCATGTCGTGGATGTCGCCCAAACACCCGGCATTGCCCCCTGTCGTCGCACTGCAGGGCATTTTTCCGGACTTCGACCGACCCGAGGGCGCCGTCGCGCTGATCACCGCTGCCCCCAAGGACGCCAGTGCCGCCCACGTATGGCTGACGTCGGTGGTCGGCGGCGAGGTGGACCGCCTCGGCAAGGTCGACGAGGTCACGCGCGGCAGCGAGGGTGCGTTTCGGCTGGGATTCGGCGTCGAACCGGACAGCGTGTTCGGCACGGGCGAGCGAAAAGTTGAACCGATGCTGTATGTGCGCGCGCAGGGCAAGGGCCAGTCCACAACGCCGCTTGGCAAGGCAGTCGAGCGCCTCGTCGGCGTGCTGCAGGTGGACCGCCGCGGCCGTACGCTCATCACCCAGCTCATCATCGCCGCCGATGCCGAGCCAAAGGCCGCCTACGCCCCAGACACTTCGGACCTCAACTGGGCGTCACCGATCCTATCGCGACAAGACGGCAGTGATGCAGGCTGCGCCGCCGACGCGGCTCTCGGTATTCGCAGGGTGTTTCGAGCCGCGGCAGTCGTCAGCGCCGATCAGCGGATCACCGTTTTGCGTCGCGGCTTCGAAGAACTGGGGAACACGCTCATCTGCAACGCGGGCGGTGCAGATGCGAAGGCGATCATCAAAAGCATGACCACGCCATCGAAGTCTCCGTGAACAAGGCTCCGCTACGGTCTCCTTGGTCGATGTCGGCTTGTCCTGTTGCTCGTCGCCGGGTTCGGCACTCGCCGCAAGTCCTAGCGACTCGGGTTTGAGCTACTGGGGCTTGATCTCGAGCCCCTTCAGCTCCAATCCGGTGACGGAGTCGCACTGGTCGAACTTGGAGAAGTCGGCCTCTTCGAGCACGACCTCGGCGCTCTCGGCCTTGTCGACGTCCGTACATACGCGCGCGACCGGACGTTCACCGTTGGCGCACGACAACTCGATGCGCCAGCATGCCTTGGCAGAGGCACCGCCCGACGTGTGCTCGGCCGTGCACGCGATTGTGTCTGCCCGAGGGTTGCAGTTGATCGCGACCTCGGCCTTGTCGAGGTACAGAGCGGACGCCGCGAAGTAGCCCGCCACTAACACTCCCACGACGACGCCACCAACCCTCTTGAGCGTCGAGCGTTTCTTGAGTCCGTCAGCGACCTTACCCGCGCCGTGCCGCGTGGACAGCTCCGCCAAAAAGTACGCTTGCCCCGATGCGTGCTTGGGGTCGGGCCGGGCGATGAGGTCGAGTGTTTCGCCCCCGGCCAATGCCAACGTCAGTTTCGTGCCGCCCGTGTGAACACCCAGGATCGTCGACCGCTCGATGCAGCGAACGCCCTTGTTCTCCATGGTCGGGTTGAAGGCACCAACGGACGTCTCGATCAGATACAATCGACTCGCCGTAAGCGCGCCCCAGTACGCCTTGCGCGCGAGGGTGCCGATGACCCCGCCGCTCGTCGCGGTTTCGAGATACGCCGTGTACACCGCGGGTTCGCCCGCCAGGTACGTGCCGAGTTGCTGGTGGATGAACTGGTCGCCGGGCAGCATTGGGGATTCCCCTCCACCTTGGATGAGTGGCCGGCGAGCGGATCGGATTGCGGGAAAGTGCCGCTGCGACGTAGATCAGGCACCACGTAGATACGGTATCTGCCCCCCCGGCCAACAACACCGGACCAAAGTCTGCGATCCGAAGGAGATCACCGCGATAAGGTAACGTAGGGGATGCGCAAGGGACTCGCCGTTGTTGTTGCTGTTGGATTGTTTGGGTGCAGCCCGACCGGGCTCGGTTCCGTCGACGAGAGGCCCGCGACGCCACCGTCTCAGCCGGAGCCGGAGCCGAGCGCTGACCCGGAGCCGAGCGCTGACCCAGAGCCGAGCGCTGACCCGGAGCCGAGCGCCGACCCGGTGCCCGATGCAAAGGCGGCCACGATTGAGGTCCACATGACTTCAGCGACCCTCGCCGATGATTGCGGTTCGGGTCCAAGAACACGGCCGCGAGCGCGCAAGGAGAAGAGCAAGCGTCATAGTAAGCGTGATCAGGCGAGGGAGAGCGGTAGCCGAGCCAAGTCCAAGCGCGCCTGCGAGCAAAGCTCCATCCAGCTGGCCATCACCTCACCCGCGAGCGCAGAGCCGGCCAATGCCGCCGTGAAGTCCGTCGAGCTCCTGCTCGAGTCCGGGAAATCGGCGGGTATTTTGGAGACTCGGGCGCCAAGCGTCTGGGCGGACGAGGACGGGTACGAGGCCTGGAACGAAAAGATCGAACCCGGCCAGGACCTATCGGTGAGCTACGCCACCACGCAGCCCAACTGGGGCCAGATCGAGAACCGCTGGAACCAGACCTACACCGTGAAGGCGGTGCTTTCCATCGCTGGTGCGCAGCAGACCGTCCAGCAGACCGTTGTCGTGCATGCCCCGACGAGCCTGCCGCCCGGCGTCAAGACATAGAGCCGCGTTGCGGCTAAATGGTTCCGAGGAAGGCGATCAACGCGGCGCGATCCTGCGGCGCAAGCTTCGTGCCCGCGGCGTGACCGGGGATCGGTCCGGGACCCAAACGCCCGCCCTCGTACTCGGGTTGCAGCCGCTGTGGCGAGAGAAGTTCGGTGAGCGAAGCGACGGAGCCGTCGTGCAAGTACGGCGCCCCCTCGGAAACCCGGACCAGCGGGGCGATACGATAGCTACCCGTGCCACGGCCCTGGCTGGTCGCGAGCGCCTGATGGGTTCCGATCTTCGCCGCAGCGATCACTCCGCCCCCGTACGCCTCGTTGGAGTGGCACGCACCGCACGTCTCGGCGAACACTGCCGCACCTCGGCTCTCGCTTGCGACCGGTCGCGTCGGAGGCTGCAGCGAGTAGACATACATCGCGAGCGCCCAAGCCAGTGCACGCGGGGGGCGAGCCATCGCGTGGTTCGAATCGGTCAGCTGTGTCTCTTGACGGATCGCCAAGGCGAGCGGGCTTTCTTGTCGGATCGTGCCAGCCTGGGTGAGCCAGCGCTGACTGCGAAGGCCCCAGAGATCCGGAATCGTCACGGGGTCTTCGTCGTCGTCCTCAGTGACATCGGCGCGGCCTGGACCCCAACTCGCCATGCGCCGAGCGAGACTCGGATCTACCCACTCGCCGGTGTCGGCGAAGTACGCCAGGCGCAGTCGACCGTAGTCGAAGT
>JAESSZ010000153.1 GCA_016763875.1 Nannocystaceae bacterium | reverse complement strand
CTTGCTTGGCGACGTCGTAGGTTTCCTCGCCAGGACTGACCTTTGCTTCCGCCAGCAACTGGTCGAGAAGTGAGCCGCCCGCCTCTTCGGTGGTGGCTCCCGCCGGTGCATCGGATTGTTGTTGCTCGTCGGACATGGGTTATTCCCCCTCCTTGGTCATGCCGATCTCGGCCATGAGTTTTTTGCGTGATTCTTCGTCCCCGAGCAGTTTCTGAAGCTGCTTGCGGAACGCTGGGCGGTTGCCCAATGGACCCTTCAATGCGGTCAGCGCATCGCGCAGGGCCTGGAGCTTCTGCAGCTCCGGTACCTGTTGCGCCACGCCCTCGGGCGTGAAGTCTTTGAGGGTCTTGAACTGCAACGAGAGCGAAAGCTCGGCACCGTCTTCGTCCGACAACTTGTCGGCGACTGAGATGTCGGTCTTCAGTTCGTGCTTCTCCATGACCTCGTCAAAGTTGTCTTTGTCGATGTTGATCGGCTTGCGCTCTTCAACCGGTCGGTCGTCTGCACGTCCCGTGTAGTCACCAAGGGCGAGGATGTTGAGCGGAAGCTCGACCTCCTCTTGGCCTTCGGTGGCGGGTTTGTAGACGATATTGACACGCTCTTTTGGGGCGACGGATCCTTCTTTAGCCATCTTGCAACCTTCCGGACGGGCGCGAAACGTACCATAGCAGCGGCCAAGCGTGGTCAAACCACCGGCTCACGGGACGTGTGAGCCGCGGAACGCCGTCGCCGCGGGGTTGGGCTCAGGTGACGAATGCGCGGAAGATGTGCTCGCCTGTCGCTGCCGGAGGCTCAAGTGCGCCGAGGACCGAGGCGGGCAAGGCTCGACGACCCGCCTGGATGCTCTGGGCACTAGAGGTTCGCATCGGCCACAATCGCTCCGCGGTCAACTCGGGGTCGGCCACGAACTGCATCGTGGCGGCATCAGGGGCGCCCAGCGGCAACAGCAGTCGCGAGTCTCGGGAGTCTTGCACGCTCCAGATGAGGCTTGGGGGGGCACGCCGCCATCCCAGCAGCTGGTAGGCAGCCCGCAGCCAAAAAACCAACTGCACGTCGTCCGACGCCGGGCATTCGAGCACGACTGGGGCCATGCCCGGGTCGGCGCCTTTGTATTGCTCGCAGGCCGTCCTGAACATGTGCAGCGCGTGGTACTGCACACCATTACCCACGGGTCCGAATAGCGCTTCCAGCAGGGTGACGCCGTGCGTGGCGCCCAAGCTTTCCAGCGTCCACACGCGCGCTTCTTCGAGTTCTTCGGGCCCGGGCAGCGGTAGTACGTCGGCGTAGGCGGCCAGCCCACGGGGATCGAGCTGGGCCGCTGACGCCAGGACTCGGGCCGCCCCGTCGAGGAACCCGGTGTAGGCCGCGGGAAGCGACGGAAATCGATGGGTTGCGACCGGGAGGTCGAGGTAGGCGAATATACAGATCGGAAATGCCCGCCCGACCTTGTCGCGGCTTGGCGCGGCAACACCGATACACGCTGCTGTACCTCCCGGATCCCGATATAGGAATCGTACTGGGTGCTGGGGTAGGGGCTTTTTGCGGCCCAACAGGTTGTCGATGCCGTCACGCATCCACGCGTCCAGCGCACGTGCAGCCGGGCCACCGCAGTTCACCGCAACGAAGTCCCCCGCAGACGGCAACTTGCCGAACACGCCAATACGCGGATTCACCCGTGCCTCACTTTTCGCACGTCTTGCCTCCGACGAAGAGGTTGCGTGGGGGCGTGAGGTCCGGGTGTCGAAACACCTTCATCAACCCGACCGGGCGCTCGGCTTTGCCGAAAATTGGGGTGTCGCGCAACTTGGGTTGGAACTTGATCGTGACGATGCCCGCGTCTTGGTCGGTCAGGTCCCAGCGGAACGTGAACGTACGGTCCTCGCCCGTGGACTTCGTCGTGCCCGCTTCCAGCAGTTTGTAGAAGCCCCAGTCGAACGGCATCTCAAGCAGACCGCTGCTGCCAATGCCGCCAACCTTGATGAATCCACCGGCCGGCGGGTCTTCTCCCGGCCAGTGCATCTCTCGGAACTTCAGCGGCGTGTTGCGGTAGACGATCTTCTGGCCGTCGACGGTGAAGTGGGTACGGTCCACGCCACGCCCCGTGGATCCATCGACGAGCACGCTGAATTCGAACTTCGGGTCGGCCGAAGCTCCCGGGAACATCACCGCGGTGATGTCCGCGGCGCGGGTCAGGAACTTGGCGATCTTGGGATTTATCTTGTTGCGTTCAGTGGCGCCCGCGGTCTTGGCCTCGAAGCCGTTGTGGACCTTGCGCACGCGTGTCGACAGCACTGTGCTGTAGAACGCCCATACCTTGCCGTCGTCCGGTTTGAAGAACTCACTGAACGAGTCGATGGTGACGTTCTTGGGTGTCGTGCCGTCGAACGGGTAGTAGCCCTTGAGGTCGTCGAAGGGACGCACGACTTGGTCGCAGTACGACTCGGTCTCCGAAGCACCAGCTTCGCGGGACGAGATGCGTTCCACCGCGCGGATCGGCGGCCGCAGCCACTTCTCCAGCGTGGCCTGCCACTGACCCGTGTCCGAGTCGATGATCAACGAGTCCACGCTGCCACGCGCGGACTTCGCCGCGCTCCTCAGCGCCTTGCGGGTGGCTTCGTCACCGATGTTGACCTTGTCTTCCAGCGCGGCGCGAAGTGTTCGCAACTCCCCGTGGTAGCTGTCGAGAGGCACCGCGGCGGGTGGTGGCGGTGGTGGTGGTGGCGGTCCGCCCTCGACCGGCGGTGGCGGTGGCGGCAGTGGCTCTGCTGCACCGAAGGCCGACAACTTGGCGAAGTGCTCCTTGACGTGTCGTTCGCTCTTGAGCGTTGGGTCGAGTTCCTCAAGCGTTTTTCCGCCAGGGAGCTTGATCCGATCCGCGTACTTGTTGGCCAGCTGCGATTTTTTCTTGATGCGCGCGCCGGCTTCTTCTTTGGCTGCATCAAGCAGGCCTGTCTCGGCGGTCGCGGCCTGTGGGATTGGAGGCGGTCTGAGGTCGGTGTGGTAGCGGACGTGCTGAGACAGCAGCTTGAACGGCTCGCGGCTGCCCGCGGTGAGGTCCTTGATGAGCGCAAGAGCCTCGGTGTCGTTGCTCGGCTCTTCAACGACAATCGCGCTGAGGAACCGCGACCACTCGGCGATGTAGCGCGCAAAATAATTGCTGCGCAGCCGAGCCATCACCAACGCCTGTTCTTCCTCGGCGCTCTCGCGACTACGACCGACAACCCACTCGTCGGCGCCCAGTAGGTCGTCCAACGGCATGTAGAGCGTCTCTCGGATGTCCTTGTTCCAAGCCTGTCGCGTGAACGCGCCGCGGACCTTGCGCTTGTCGTAGTGCTTGAGCGCGTGTTTGGAACCGGTAAGTCCGAAGAGATCGAGGTCCTTTTGCTTGCTGTCGGCGATGAGCCGCTCGAGCAGTTCATCGCCAGGATCAATGCGCTGCAAGATCTCGCGAACATCGGTGACGAGCTGCGGTTGCCGGTTGAACAGCTTGCTGTCGTCCGTGGCAAGGATCGAGACGAACGTCTCGATCATGGTGTGCATCTGGTCGTGGTAGCCGACGGTGTCCTCGGTGCCTTCTCCGAGGTGCTGCAGCGCGGTCTTCCAGGTCTGCGTGAGCTCGTCCGCCAGCCAGGTGCTGTTGTCGCCGTGGAGCAGGCCGGGTTCGCCCTCTTCCTTTTTTCCGGTGAGGTGCAGGTAGACCCGAAGCAGCCGCTTGGCCTCATCGTGCTCGAGGCGCGGCGCGGCGGAGCCGGTGACCTGATGTTTCTGCACGAATGCCTCCAACCTGGACACCAGCACCTGGTCGTGGATTTTCTCGATCAACTCCTCGTGCAGGGTCGTGTGGTACAGCTCGCGGAGGCCGCTATAGATGTCGCTGCCCTTGTACATGCCCATGAGCATGAGCTTGGGCGGACCCTCGGCTGTCCACCCGGCAAGGATGTCGACCGTGGCTTGCAAGGGGGCGAGCTGCGGCGCCGTGATGATTTTGTCGGTCTTGCCCTCTTGTTTGTCCAAGAAGTGCTGGTTGACCGTGTCGACCGCCGCGCGTGAGTCGGAAAGAAACTCGCTGTTGCGCTGAAAGGCGCTGACGGGAAGCACCGCGAGGGCGAAGGCGACGCCGAGAAGCGCCAGTCCAATGCCGTGCACCAAGAGCATGCGCTTGCGAACATGCTTGGCCGTGCGCCGGGCGATGACCTTGTCGGGGAAGATGACCTTCGAAAAAACGTCGGTCAAGAAGTAGCCCTTGGGTTCCACCACCGCGACCGCGGTTCCGCCGACGCGAGGCTGGACGCCGAACGCCTGCGCCATCGAGCTCATGATGCGGTCGATGGGGCTGCCTTCCTGCGTGCCGCTGGTGAAGTACGCGCCGCGCATGATCGGCGACTCGCTGTAGATGTTCTCAGCGAGCATTTCCCCGACAAACGTCGCGAGGTTGGTGCCCAACGGGGCTAGGTGTTGGGGGAACGCGTAGATCTTGTCGCGGGATTCAATGCGACGCTCCTCGCCCATGCGGCGCAGTGCCCGTTTTTCACAAGCGTCGGCGAGTTCAGTGAAGCGCTCGGCGAACATGCCCGCGGGATCGGCGACCTTTTTTGCGGCGGGGAACGTGAAACCCCAGATCTGGTGGCGTTCGTTGGCCCCGAGATCCGAGAACGTCTCGACGAAGCCCGGCAGTAGATCGCACTTCGTGAACAGCACGTAGACCGGCACGATCATCTCGAGCCGATTCATGACTTCGTCGATGCGTGTGCGAATCTCGCGTGCTTGCGCCACCACCGAGTCGATCGCGACGTCGGCCAGGTCGGTGACGGCAATCGCAACCATGATCCCGTTGATCGGTTGCTTGGGTCGGTTCTTCTTGAGCAGATCGAGGAACGAGGTCCACTCTTCGTGGTCGGACTCCTCGGTGGTGTAGCGGCCGGCAGTATCAAGGATGACCGCCTCGTTGGTCATCCACCAATGGCAGTTGCGCGTGCCGCCGACGCCCTGAACCATGCCGCCGCCTTTGGACATGTACGGGAAACGCAGGCCTGACTCGCGCAGCGCGGTGCTCTTGCCGGACCCCGGAGGCCCGATGATCATGTACCAGGGCAGGGCATACAGCGCGGCCGTGCCTTTCTTGGCGCCGCCGAGTTTCGAAGTCTTGAGCGCTTCGATCGCCTTGACGAACTCGACCTTGAGCGCCTGTACGTCGGCCGCCAGATCGGGGCGCGCTCGGGCTGCGTGTTGGTCTGCTTGCGCGGCAAGGGCTCGCTCGATTTCTCGGGCGGCCCGACGGGCGCGCACGAGTTGCACGATGACCACCGTACCCAAGACCACGACGACGACAATCGTGGTGACGACGCCGATCCACAGTGGTAGGCCGAGTAGCCAGATCGTGACCCAAACCGCGGCCAGCAGTAGTACCGAAAAGATGTACTTCAGCATCTTTGGTTACTCCGGTGTCACCATGGCGCCGACCTTGTTGTTCAGCGAATCTGCTTTGCGGTTGAGCTCAACCTTGAGCACGGCGATCAGGGCGATCGAAAACAGGATCGCAAATAGGCCGATCCAAATCGTGTAGGCGCCGCCGCGGCGGGTAGCCAGCCGCTCTTTGGGGCGTAGATGATGCATCGAGAGCGGTTGGGCCTTGAGCTGATGGGACAGCGCGTCTTGGACCCTTCGGAGCACAGCGGCCAACTCGAGTTCGCCGCCGCGCTGCGCGTACTGACCTTGGAATCCGAACAGGAGACATAGGTAGTACACGCGCAGGACCTCCACTTTCGAGGGGTCAGCGATGTGGTACTGCAGCCGCTCGAAGAACCGCTGCCCGGCGAGGTGGTCGCCGAAGTAGTGGTACTGCAGCGGGCGGGCCATCCACACCTCGCGGATGCCCGGTTTGCGCAGTGCAATCTCGTCGGCCAGTGCTGTGATCGCGTAGACCATCTCTTGCGTGTCGCCTTCGGCAACGCCTTCGGTTTTTCCTCTGGCGTAGATCGCGTCGACGAAAGTGATGAGCCGTGCGTGAAAACTTTCGGGCGCGAGTTGGCCTTCTTCGCCGAGACAGCGAATCTGGCTCAGCGCGTTGAAGCACTCCTGCGTGACCTCGTTGACGCGCTCCATGACGATTTGCCTCTAACGGGCCCCCCGCTCGGGAATACCCATCAAGGTGATCTTGGCCTTTTTCGGGTCGAACGGGGGAGGGAGATAGATGGCCACTGTGCGTTCGCTGATCACCTGCCGCCAGTAGCGATCGGTGGTGTCGATGAGGAAGTAGACGATCTTAGGCCGGACCGGTACCTCAGGGGGCGGTCGGTGGGTCGTTTTGATTGGGGCCCCGGGCAGTGCGCCTTGCACGATGGGGCCAATCTGCTTCCAGCTGGCGATCTTGGACAGCTTGGGGAGCCGACTGGCGGTCTCTTGTTGCGGCGAGGCTGCATCCACCGCAAGCACGAACTGCGGGCAGTCCACGAGCCGCTTGTCCTTGAGCTGTCCAAGCCAAACCCCGTCGGGGCGGGCTTCGAGCGGGATTGTAATGCACCGCTCTCGCACCAGGACGCCGAGCATGTTGTCGATCGCGGCCTTGAGCGGTTCGAAGGTCGAGCGCAGATCCCCAAAGTTGAACTTTGGGAAGCTTGAGGGGTCGACCTCGGAGGAGAAACTCGTCAGGTGGCCGGCCAGCTGCACGAACGCGAGGTAGGTCGTCAGTGGCGAGACACGCTTGTTCTCGGCGATGTGACGCACGACTGGGATCGAGCCGTTGAGCGCGTTGAGCAGCAAGAACCGCGTGATGTCTTGGCTCGTAAACTCGACGGCCGCCGCGTCGATCTGACGGCGCGCGTCCGACAACGCGCGCTGCTTGGAGAGCATGGCCGACAACAGGTCCTGAGCGTAGCCAGCGAGCACGCTGCTCCCCGTCACGTACAGCACCGGGGGAATGTAGTTGTTAGACAACGAGAAACCACCGCCCGAGTCGCGTACGACTTCCGCGATCTTGATGGTCTCGAAGTCTTCGCGCGACTCATTGCCAAACAGCACCGCGACGTTCGGGCGACCGAAGCCGATGATTTGCTCGGTCTTGGCGATCGTCAGGTCGGGCACCGGACGGTTCATCATGCGGTAGCGGGCACCGGCCGAATCGTCCACAGCGTCCTGGTAGTTCGGAATGCCTTCGCGGGCCGAAGGGACGGCGAGGAACACCTCGAGGGCGGTCGCGGTGGCGGGGAAGTGCTCGTCGATGGGGCGGCTGGGCGGCCCTCCGGCGTCGCCCTTGCCCAACTCGAGCGGCAGACCGGCGGAGAGAACCCCGACGAACTCCGAGACCTTGAGCACGCCGCCCGAAAGCTCGCCCTCGTCGATGGTGATCGTACTGGCGCCCCAATCGTAGGGACTGATGCCCCCAAGGCGCGCAGCCAACGTGGCCTCGAGGAACAGATCCTGCTGCTGCAGGTGCTGGGGACACATCAGCATCCCCTCTGACCAAACAACCCGCTCTAGATGACGCCGCGCCATGGGATTCCTTCGTGTTCGCTGGAGCTCACGGGAAGGCGGCTACTTGCCGCCCACCTTGCCGCCGGCTTCGCCAGCTTTCTCGGCCGTATCGGCGCCGCCCTGCGCTTTGTCGGCGCCGCCTTGCGCCTTGTCGGCGCCGTCCTTGGTTTTTTCAGCATCGCCCTTGAGGTCACGCTTCTTACGCTTCTTTTTCTTTTTGCCGGTGTCCTCGGGCGGTTTGATCTTGAGCGGCTTACCCGGGCACATCAGGCCGGGGAGCTTGTCCGCGTCGAATGCCGGTGGGGGCTCGTGGCCGCCGTCGAGTTCAGTGCCTTCGATGGTCAGGTAGAAACACGGGTTGTCCCAGGTCTCTTTGGCCTTCTCGGCGCGGCAGACAGAATGGCCGTGGAACTGTGGAACCTTCCACTCGCGGTACCAAGTGTTTCCTGTCGGTTCGCGAAACAGCGCCACCGCGACGACATGCGTCGCGTCCGGAACGATCTCGATCTCGATGACCTCGGGGCGCTCCGGATAGACCGGAAACTCCTTCTCCGCGAGGAGCTCGTCCCCGAAGAACTCTGCGGGGTCTTCGAAGACGCTATCGAAGTCCATCGAGTCCAAGGTGCGCCCTCCCTGGAGTTGGTACACGCGCAGGACAGTCGCTCGGGGATTGCCCTCGCCGTCCATGTTCATCAGCTCGGGCTGAAGCACGAGTTGGAAGACCTCGAAGTTTTTCTCGTCCGGGTTACACGTCGGCCCCTTCTTCTTGCACGAGCCGATCGCGAAAGGCGCGATGGTCAGCCCCAAGGCGACGACGACAGAGAATCGATGACGGAGTAGCGCAACCAGCCGCACAGGGCGCGAAATTTCACACACCGCCGGGTTTCGTTCAACCGGACCAGGACGAATCAATGGCGATGCCACGTCGCTGTAGGTCGGCGAGCAACTCGGGGCGTTCGCCCGTGCGCTTGCAACTCGCCGTGTCGGGGTCCCACAGGACGAGGTCCGTGACCTCAGGCGTCCCGTCCTCGCCGATTCCGAGCGCTGAGACTTGCACGACCCGCGAGACGCCATCGGCGAATCGGGCAACACCGAGGGCAAGTTCGAAGGTGCTCGCGACGTAACGGGCCCGGGCGGTGTGGCTCGCTGGGTTTTCGACCAGTGCGGCTCCCAGGCCGCTGGCAAGTCCCGTGAGGCTCGCCAAACGACCCAGACCGGCCTGTACGGTCGCGGCGCGGATGGAGATGACGCCCCCCTTGAGGCCGCGTCCGAGCGCAGCGAGCGCTTCGCCGGCCTCCGGGCCGGTCACCTCATGGAGGAGCACCCGCTCAGGTGAGAGCCCTAGCGACGCGCGCACCAGGGCCAGCATGAGGCTGCCATCGTCGTTGGCCTCCATCGTGTCGCCTTGGACGACAATTGCGCCCTCGGGCAGGCTCTCGGCCTCGTGCCCGCAGCGGACGAGCACCTGACGCAGCGGTCCATCGGCGGCTGCGGCGGTCGCCATCGCGG
>JAESSZ010000152.1 GCA_016763875.1 Nannocystaceae bacterium | reverse complement strand
GCGGATACCGCCCCAACCCACCGCCAGCTCGCCCGAGCCCGACTTCGAATACGGCGTTGGACTTGAGATCCGCGGCACAACAAAAACGGGGAGTGGTGTCCCGAACGCCGAACTGGCCGCGGTCGCCCGAGACATCTATCCGGGGTGCCGCGAAACTGCCGGCTACCAGCCGGGCGCACGATTCGAGCTGGCCGTCCCGTTTTCGATGGTGGACGGTCTCAGCGAACGAGCATCGACAACGCCGTCCGCACAGGGCCCGGGTAGCGACGTGCTCACTCGCTGTCTGCTCGACAGCATCTTCTCCGAGGCGGAGCAGGAGTACACGCCTGGCTTTGAGGGGCGCTTGACGTTCCGCTTCCGCCCGCTAGAGCCGGGCGAGTTCGGGGTCGAGGCGACCGTGAACCGAATGTTGGCCGAAGAGCCGGTCGACATCGACACCACCGGCCTTGCCCTGCGTGGCATAGACACCGGCCTCCAGGCGCCCGTGACCGTGCTCGCGTGCATCGACCCGGAGTGCCCGTACACGCAAAAGACGGCACCCACGGTCGACCGCATCCTGGATGAGTACGCGGACAAGGTGCGCTACGTCGTGCTGCACAACCCGATGCCTTTTCATCCGGGCGCACAACTCAAGGTGCAGGCGCTCATTGCGGCGCAGCGACAGGGGCAGTACTGGACCGTGTCGGACTACTTCGCCCTGCATCCCAAGGCGCTCTCCAATACGGAGCTGCGCACGATGGCCGACACCCTTGGCCTCGATGGCGAGCGCTTCGAGTCTGATCTGCACAGCGCGGCCACCGTTGAGGAGGTCGACCGACAACGCGAGACTTGCGTGGGCAACCGCGCCAAGGGCACCCCGACCTTCTTCATCAATGGTCGCAAGTTGACGGGCGCCCGTACGTTCGAGGTGTTCGAGGCAGCCATCGACGCCGTGTTGGCGGAGAAGTAGCCGAGCAGCGGCGGCGCCCGCCGCCAACGTAACGCCCGTATCGCGACGTCCACCAGACCGGCCCCCAAAACACGGGGTCGGCTGGTAGTATTCGCCATGCCTGTTGGATTGATCGGTCTTGATCGGCTGTCCTCAACGTTGTTGGTGGGATCAGTCTCCGCCGCACTTCTCGTTTGCGCAGGCTGCAGCGCCAGCGATGCCAACGATGCCCGTGAAACCGATGCCAGCAGCATCTCGGGCACTGAGAGCGGGCCAAGCGGCGAAGCCGGGGGGACCGCCGAAGGGACCAACAATGCGGGCGAGGGCAGCACCAGCCGCGACGGCGACTCGACCGGCAGCACCCGACCCGGTCCCGATACGGGCGGGACCACGAGCGGTGGCGAACACAACGACAGCAGCAGCGATGCGGATACCGGAAGCGACCCACCGGCCGTCATGCCGAGCGACGGGTGTGGCAGGGCGGCAGCGGTCACCGGGCTGCAGGAAGACCTCGAAGTCACGATCGGCGGAGAGACCCGGACCTACGACGTCTTCGTGCCGGACCACGACGGCAAGACCCCCGTCGCGCTGGTGTTCACCTACCACGGCGTGGGTGGCTCGCCGAACACGAACCGATTCAACTTCGACACCATGAGCAGCGAACGCGGGGGCACCTCGATCCAAGTCGCACCGGCCGGTTGGGCGAGCCCCGAGTGGGACCAAGCCCACTTCGTGCTGTTTTCGTTCGACGACAGCGTCGAGGTGTTCGACCAAGTCCTCGACAGCATCGCGGCGAGCTACTGCATCGATCTCAATCGCGTCTTTGCGATGGGCCACAGCAACGGCGGCCAAATGGCGTTTCATCTGGGGTGCGTTCGCGGCGACAAGCTTCGCGCGATCATGCCCTCCGGCGGACGCTGCTTTTCTTATGGCCCAGGCGTGTGCGATCCGTACAACGCGCCCGGCAACCAGCAGTGCGTGGGCGAGGTGATGGTACTGAGCGTGATGGGAGAACAAGACGTGACGCGGCATGCGGACGAGCAGGCCACCGTGGCTGGATTCCGCTCTCGCCAGGGTTGCGATGAAACCACCGAGTCGCGGGACCCATCCCCTTGTGTGCGCTTTACGGGCTGCAACGTCGATGGCGAGGTCGCCAGCTGCCGGATTCCAGACCTCGCGCACAGCATCTGGGCCGACGGGCACGCGGGTCTCTACGACTACATGATGTCGCTGTAGCCGCCGGCCAGACGGTGGCCCACGGTCTGGCCACTTCGACCTGGCGTCTCGACGCAACTATCGAAAATCCGGGGTGGCACATGCCTTGCTCTGTCCCAGGCCCGTGCGCTCCAGTTCCCCCCAGCAGCTCTTGCTGCCCCTGGCCGAGCGCGCCCGCAAGGTGCTCGGGATGGATGCGACGCCGCGCGAGCCGTGCCGCGGCGTATTTCATCTGCTGTGCCAACGTTGTGGGTTGCGGGTCCGCCGGAGCTTGGTGTGCGCTCAGCAATGTGCGCCGTGCCTGGCAAAGTTCGACGTGCGCGCCCGCGGCCTGCGCCGGATGTTGCCCCCGGTCCCAGTCCGCCATTGGACATTGACACTACCCACCGCCGTACGCGCCACCGTCGCGAAGCATCCCGCGATCTTGGCCAAGCTTTCTCGGGCCTTCGTCGGCGAGCTGTTCGCCATGTCCCGCCGTCACGCAGCGGTACCGGCCGGTCGACCCACGGAGTGCGGCGCGGTCGTCGTTGTGCATCGCTACGGGGCGACGCTGGACCGCAACCCGCACCTGCACGCGATAGCGTTGGACGGCGTGTACCAAGTCGGCGAGAGCGAGCTGACGTTCGTGCCGCGAACGAGCACGCCGAGCCTCGACGAACTTCGCGGTATCGGCACACGTCTTCGCGAGCTGCTTGCACACGAGCTTCGACGCCGCAGCCTCGGACCCTCTGCGGTGTCGCCGTTCACGACGGCGTGCAAACCGTCGCTGCGTCGGCTGCAGGTCATCAATGCGAGCACAACCCGTCCGCAGCCGCATTTGCCGAACACCCGAGCAGCCCAGCCTCAGCAGACCCGGGTCGACATCGACGGCATGGGGCTGTTTGCGGGCGGCGACATCGACCCAAAAGACAGGGGCGGCGTCGCCAGACTGACTCGGTACGTTGTGCACCCACCGATCACGTTGGACGCCCTCGAGCCGGGGCCCAAGGATCGCGTTCGCTACCGGCTGGCCCATCCCGCTTGCGATGGCACGACGCACGTCGAGCTGTCGCCGGACGAGT
>JAESSZ010000151.1 GCA_016763875.1 Nannocystaceae bacterium | reverse complement strand
GGCGCTGTCGCTGATCGCGGTCTCGCCCGGTAGGACGAGCCGCTGTAACGGTGGTTGTATATGCAACGTACGGCGGATGTTATGTCGAGAACCGAACAACTCCATCGTGATGCCACCGCGGAGCCCATGGGGGCCAAACTCGTCGCGGCCCTCGCCCTAGACGGGCGGCCTTCCGGTAGCACGCCTCCCACGGCGGTTCGGCGCGTGCTGCACACGCCGACGCGGCTGTTGGAAACCCGCACCGTGCAGCTAAGAACGCTCGGGCTCAAGATCCGGTACGCCGAGTTAGGCGACCGCACAAAGCCGACCGTGATCCTCCTGCATGGCGTTCCTGAGAACCTCCACGCTTGGTACGCAGTGGCACCACTGCTAGCTGAGCACTACCACGTGCTGGCGCTCGACTGGCCGGGGTTCGGCGGGAGCGATCCGCTGCCCTCGGCGGATGACTACACCTCGCGGCGGTTTGCTGACGTGATTGTGGAGTTCATGGATTCGCTGCGCATTGAGCAAGCGAGCCTGCTGGCGTCCGACATTGCGTTGCTCCCCGCGCTCTTTGTTGGACTGCGCGACCCGGGCCGGGTCGACAGACTTGTCGTGATGGACGGCATTCCATTTCCGCGGCCCCAATACGCCTCATGGGAGTTGAGGAGCTTCGCGAAGAAGGGGTCCCTTGTGCGGGCTGCGCTGGTTCGTTGGTTCCCGCGAATCAGCGCGAAGATCACCCACATCAAAGGGTTCTACCGGGGGCACTCTATTCCGGCCGAGGTTCGGGCGGAATTTTTGGTCGACGGACGGAGAAAGAGCACCCAAGACGCGTTCTTGTCGTACTTCCAGAACTTCCACATTGAGCAGGCGCACTTCGAATCCCGTGCCCATGCGCTCGTTGTCCCCGTACTCGTTGTGTGGGGCAAGTACGATCGCTTTATCAGCAGCGAGTTGGGGTCAGAGATCGTGCATCGCCTACCCGACGCGAGGCTAGAGATCATCGACCGATCCGGCCACTACGTCCACATGGATAAACCGGTGGCCCTGACGGAAGTCGTGACGCGATTTCTCGCTGAGGGGACTTCGACATGAACCCGCAAACGCCCAAGTACAAGACGGCCTTGCTCATCTGGGTGGCGGTATTTCCAACCGTGCTCCTGCGGTCGTCGCTCCTGGCTCAGCTCCCGTTTGCGCTGCCCCGAGTAGCCTCGACGTTCGTGGTCACCGCGATCGCAATCCCTGTCGTGGTTTACATTTTGCTTCCGGGGTTGATGCGGCTGACGGGGGTCCGGAGCACCCCGTAGTCCTCTCCGGTGGTCAACCGACGTCGAGATGGATCTGGCCCATGTACACGCCCTCGGGCCCGAACAGCGCGATTTTCTGCTTCCCGGGCTCCGGCAACTCGCATGTCATTTGTGTCCGGTTGTCGTGGGTCTTGCACCGCGTGCCTCGACTGTCCTCAGCCGCGCGCACGCTGCCGGAGATGACAAAGCCATGGGGGTTGGCGAAGCGAAGCTCGAACGTATCGCCCACCGAAACCGAGTGGCGCGCTCGCACGGGCTCAAGCAACTCGAAGTCGAGGCTGGCAAACGAGGGGCGCAGGTGGGGCTGACGAATGAAGTCGCCCTTTGACAGCGGGGTCTCCAGCAGCTGCCACTTGGGATCGTCGGGCATGTGCGTGGCCACGAAGACCTCCGGAGGCGTGAGGAAGTAGCTGCTCTTGTACGCTCTGGTGAAGGTGTCGCCGCTGACGTGGCCGGCGTCCCACGTGGGGTCGCTTAGGTACCATCGCCCCTCGAGTTTGATCGCGTTCCAAGCGTGGCCGCGCCCGTCGAACAGGCCATTGCTGTCGCGGCCATCGCCGACGACCACGACGATCTCCACTCCAGCCGCCTTGCCAAGCGCGGCCAGTAGGGCAGCCGAACCCGCGCAAACCGCTGTGCGACGCTGGAACACAGACTCGGCGTCCTGAGGTGGGAACGAACCGCTACGCAGAGCAGGCACATCGTAGGCCACACGATCTGCGACGTAGTCATGCAGCGCTTTGACCCGCTGCACCGGGTCGGTTTCCTGCTGCACGAAGTACCGTGCGACAGCGTCGATGGAGGTTTCGTGCTCGGGCGGTAGGGCTACGACCGCCGGGTGCAGCGTATCGGCGAAGGGCCAACCGTCGGCGCGGTACAGCTCGCTTGGTGAAACCGTACCGACGGAGGGCTCGATGGTGCGTCGCGTTTTTCCGGCGCGGCGCGGCCCGCTGTCGTCGGACTGGGTCCGCGTGAGCGCAGGGTCGATGAGGTCCTCGTACGCGTTGCTGTGGGTTGCCTGGTGCAACCAGCTCAGGCGTTCGGCGGCCCTGAACAGCACGTTGCGTGTTTGCTCTGCCCAAGGGGTGGTGGCGTTGCCGAGCATCCAGTCGCCGCGAGTCGACAGCGCTTCAAATGCGCTGGCAGGGAAAAGCGCGAGCAGGCCGGCCACGAACACCGCGTTGATCCCTAACGTCCGCACGACGAGTCGGTCAAAGCGGGTCAGCACATGGGGACGAACATAGGGGCGTCGGCGACGTCGCCAAGACGCCAGAAGATCCAAGCCTAGCGGCAGCAACGGAAAACACAGGGCGCCTACGACCAAGCTGACCCACAGTGGACCGTCGTGGTGGGCCGCCAACGATGAGGCGGTCCACACCCCGAACAACGGCAGCAGGACCGCGACGGCAACGAAGACCAGCTTGAGGGAAACGCCAGTCCCCCAAATCGCCCATCCCAGTTTCGATCTCCCCGTGCCCATCGCTTACCTTACCGCCTTCGAGGCCTAATGCTTCCAGCCCGCTGCACGGGGTGGCTTCATCTGCGAGCGACGCTCAGCTGGGTAGGCGGATCATCACGGTGCTCGGATGGCAAAGCCAGGCTAGCAGCGCAGACGCTGTTATGAGCAGTCGGGTGTCAGATCGCGGTGTAACGCCCGCCGGGCCCGGGTCACGCGTACAGACGCATTGGTCTCGGTGACTCCCAAACACGCGCCGATCTCTCGATAGGACAACCCGTCGAGTCGGAGTCGAACGGCCTCACGGAGCTTGCGCGGTAGGGCTTCGATAGCGGCAGCCAGTGCACTCTTGCGCCGCGCATGGTCGATGCGCTCGTCGGCCCCAGGTGCGGGGTCGGGTGGATCGCACGCAGGATTCAACGCTTGCCGTTGTCGCTGGGCATTCTCGCCGCGATTGCGGGCCACCCGCAGGACATAGGTACGTTCGGAGCAGTCGCCCCTGAAATGCGGGAGTGCAGTCCAGATCGCGAGGTGGATTTCTTGCAGGAGGTCCTCCGCCTCGGCGTCGCCGTTGGAGAAGCGTGCCGCCATCGCTCGAAGCGAGGTGCCGTACTTCGCCAGAACCGCGACGTAGCGCTGGGCGCGGTTCTCCTCTCCGGTCGCTGACCGAGCGTCCGTGATCGGCAGCGCGTCGTGGGGAGCGAGCGCGTCACGGTAGGGGGTGCCCCCGTGGATCCGTAGGTCGCGATCGACTGCAACGAGCAGATGCGCGATCGCGTCCAGTCGCACCACGAGCGGGCGCTCCGACAGCAGCGTACGGCGTACGGTCGCAGCCGCAATGCGGAGTCGGTCGGCCCAAGGCTCGTCGCCTTCGGCCAACGCTTCTGCCTGCTGCAGCCATCGCCAGACTTCGCCGGTCATCCCGATCGTGGGCGTGTACGCCGTGTCGGACCGAGCCAGCAGCCTCCAGGCCCATCCCTTGCGGCGAGGTTCGTCCGACCAGGCGGTCGCGTGCATGTCGGCGTGCTCCAGACTTGCGAGCACCGATCGAGTGTCCTGCGCGAGAGTCCGGTACGGAGGAGGGAGCGCCGGGTGCAGCGCTTCCTCGCTGAGTGCGAACGTCGTGCGGGCTCGAGTCGGGACGCGCAAACCTGCGATGAGCATGCCGACCAGCCGTCTCAACGCATCGAGCGCTGGCACGAACACGACCACCAGACCAATGCCGATCGAGCAGATGGAGATGACGACGGAGTACGGGACCGGGCCCATGGACCCAACGACAGTACCGCGGCAAGTGCATTCCCTACATCCGTAGGTTTTTTCTCCCGCGCGTGACTGTGCACGGGCGCCATGAACGAACGGAACTCCTTGTATGTTGCGGTCGCGTTGGTCACCATCGGGACCTTCCGATTCCTCACCGACACGCTGTACGAGCTAGATCCCGAGTACTGGCGTGTGCTCGCTGGTACGTGGCTGCGTTACGTCGTGCGGGCCCCTTCAGACGGGACGTTGGCGGGCGAGCTCAATGCGCAGTGGTTCAAACTGCTCTCCGTTCCCTGCGGTATCGCCCTTATCTATCTTCGTTGCCGTTTCGAATCGGGCAGCGCGGCGCAGCGCGAATCTCATTTTCGCGACTGGGCCGTGCGCGGGGTTTGGGTCGGCGTGTTCGTGGCCGGGTTTACGGTCCTTGAGCTGACCAAGGATTTGCTCGTCGGCGAGAATCCGAGCCTCAATCACGTGGCCCACGCAGCGAGTGCGGTTGCTGCGTGGCTGCTGACAGAGGTGCTGTCGTTTACGACCCCCACAGAAACGGGGCCGCGCTACTGACCGTACTCGTCGTGCCGCCGCACCCAGGCCATCGGCGATTTCAGTGCCGACTCATCGCGCCCCATCGCGGTCATGTCGAGCCAGTGGTACGTCGGGTTGAGGATGTCCAGGCCACGGGTGTACGTGGAATACGTGTGAAAGATATCGTCGCCCTCTTTGATGAACGCGCTTGCGCCCGGCATCTCCTGGCCCATCGCGCGAATCGTGCCGAAGTTGTAGATCTTGTCCTTCGATTCGACCGCCTCTTTGGAGAACGACACCGCGAACTCCTCGTTGAAGTCGGTGCCCGCGGTCGACAGCCATGGGAACTGCCAGTCCATGCGCTTTGCGTAGGAGGTAAGTTTGTCGATGGGCCCAGCCGACAGCACCGCAAATGCGGTGTCGCGCGCACCAAGGTGGGGTCGCATGGCGTCGAAGTGATCGGCCCAAAACGAGCAGCTGGGACAACCCGCGTCCGTCTGGGCGCCAAGCATGAAGTGATACACGAGCAGTTGGCGTTTTCCCTCGAACAGCTCAGCGAGCGTGCGTCGCCCGTCCGCACCCACGAACGCGTACGGGGTCTCGAGCCGCCGCCAGGGGAGCGCCCGCCGCAGCGCGCTGAGTTCGTCTCGTAAGCGGGTGAACTCCTTCTCCTTGGCCATGAGCGCTAAGCGGCGGGTGGTCCAGTCGGCGTTGTCGGTGATTTCGTGTGAATTCGTCACGTCGAGTGACAAATACCCCGCTGGCGGAGCCACAGGGAGTAACAATGCGGGCGGGATTGACTGCTTGGACTCCGTCATCAACGCCGCCGGTCGGGCCCTGGCCGCCGGTAGCCCACTGCAGGCCCTGGACCTGGTTGCGTTGCGGGACGATGCGCCGGGTCTGGCGCTGCGCGGAATAGCCAAGGCTCAGCTCGGGGAGCTCGACCGGGCACGGACGCTGCTGCGGCGCGCCGCTCGCCGATTTGGTGCTGCCGAGCCCGTTGCGAAGGCGCGCTGCGTGGCAGCCGAGAGCGAGATCGCGCTGGCGCTACGCGAGCTGAGTGCCTCATGTGCGCCGCTGGACGCCGCGATCCTGGTTCTCGACGAAGCGGACGATCGGATCAACGCCGTGCACGCACGTCTGGTGCGGTTGCGACGGCTGTTGGTTCTCGGTCGATGTCAGGAAGCGGCGGTTGAGCGCACTGCTCTGGATCTCACGGCGATGCCGCCGATGTTGACGGCGGTCGCGGAGCTGGTTGCCGCCGAACTCGCGATTCGGCGTGTGGACGCGACCGCTGCCGACGCGGCCCTGGTATCGGCGGGCGAGGCGGCGAGGCTGGCGGGC
>JAESSZ010000150.1 GCA_016763875.1 Nannocystaceae bacterium | reverse complement strand
TCTGCTCAACGAGCTGGGCATCGAGCCGGACTTCCTGAAGGCGATCAGTTTCCAGTGGATTCAACCCTGCGCCCTGGCCGCGGGACTCGGCGTCGCGTGCGCCGGGAGTCTGCTCGAGCGCTTGCTCAGGCGCTGCCTCACCCGCGACCGGAGCCGAGCCTGTCGGTACAAACCCTGAGCCTCCCGCTCCGTGGGACGGACTCGATGCACCCGCCGACGTTGCCGGGCGAACCCCCGACGTAGTGGGCAGCGTCGATCGGTCGGAGGGATCGGAGGGATCGGAAGGATCGAAAGGCGCACGCGATGGCCCGGTCGGCGCCGACGAAGGCCCGACGCCGGGCCCCAGTCGGTTCGTGTCGGCCGCGAGCGAATCGCAGGGCTCGCGAGTCGCTTCTCTTTGGGCCGGCGATGGCCCCCTGAGGGCCACCGCCCCCGGCATCGGGATGCCCGACGCTGACGAGCGCTGAAGTGCCCCCCCCTGCGCAGCGGCCACCGCAGGGACCGGCTCGCGATCCGTTGACCGACCCGGCAGACCCGGCAACGGGATCCGGGGAATCGACAACTTCTTGTTGTGTTGCGGTGCCACGTGCCCGCCGCCATCGTCGCACAATGCGGCCGCGACGCGGGGCCTCAGAGCACACGGCTGCAACACCCACCGACGCCCACACACGCCACGCGAGGACCCAGTCCGTCGATCGCGAAGGAACGCTGTTCGGGCGGAATGTCAGTCGCCTGCGACCGTCATCGCATCAACCCGAAAACTCGGGGATGCGATTGAAGTCTTGAACACAAGGTCGTTGGCCACCGCGTCGATACCCTGCAGCAGTTCGTCGAGGTTCCGCGAGATCGTCACGCCGGACACCGGCCGCGTCTTCTCGCCATGCTCGATCAGAAACCCTTCGGCGCCACGGCTGAAGTTGCCCGTCGTCGGATCGAAGCCGTAGCCCATCATCCGCGTCACGTATAACCCGCGCTCGATGCCCTTGAGCAACGAGGCTGGCGTTGAACGGCCGGCCTTGAGATAGAAGTTGCTGGTGCTAGCGTGCGGCACCCCGCCACCACCGCTGGCGCTGCCGGTCGGTGTGAGGCCCAACCGCCGAGCACTGTACGTGTCGAGCAGGAACGTCTCGAGCACGCCCCGGCGGCACACCGTTCGTTTCTTCACTCGACGGCCTTCGCCATCGTACGGGCGCGAACCAGGCCCACGTTCGATCAACGGATCGTCGACCAGCGTCACCTTGGGGCTCGCGACGACCGAGCCGACGCGAGATCCGAGATAGGACCGCTGGCGGTAGACCGCATCACCCAACACGCAACCGGCGACCAGTCCCACGATTCCCCGCGCAGCCTCGTGGTCGAACACCACCGGGACCACCCCGGTCTTCATCTTGGCAGACCCGATACTTGCCACGGCACGCAGCGCCGCTTCTCGTCCGACGGCACTGGGCCGTTCCAACTCAGAGAAGAAACGGCCGCCAGTCCAGAAGTACCCGGGGCGTTTCTTGCCGCCCTCGTCGTCGGCGACGGCCTGGACCACCAGCGACTGGTAGGTACCGGAACTCTTCCCGAGAAATCCGCCACTGGTCGCCAACACGGAATGCCCGCTACTGCGCGAGAACGAAGCACCTTCACTCGCGGTGATCTTCTTACTGGCTTTGAACGCAGCGCGCTCCGCCTGTTGTGCCATCGCAAGTCCGCGCTTGGCGTCGATGCGATCGGTGCGTGGATCGAAGAGATCCAACTCGGGCCAGCTGCGCACAAGTTCTTTGGGATCAGGCGGGGCAGCGAGCGGATCAGGTTCGCTGATCTCGGCCATCTCGACCGCGCGTGCCACAAACGCTTCAAGCCCCTCACGAGAGAGGTCAGTGGTCGAACTCGTCGCCACCCGGTCGTCGCGCATCAGTCGGATCGACAGCCCGCTGGACTGCGCCTCTTTGACGAGTTCCACCTCACCCTGCCGGACCGAAACTTCGAGTTCTTTGCCGATGCCAACGGCGACCTCCGCGTGGTCAATGCCGTGTTTGGCCAGCGCGTCGAGCGTGAACTCGGCCGTGTCGGCCAGCGAAGCGAGGACTCGCTCAGATGCTGTCGGCCGGGCCACTAGGTGTCCGTCCCCCCAACCGTCAACATGTCGACCTTGATCGTTGGCTGGCCGACGCCAACGGGCACCGATTGCCCGTCCTTGCCGCAGGTCCACATCCCGTCCGACAACGCGAAGTCATGGCCGACCATGCTGACGGTCTCCAGCGCGTCCGGACCGTTGCCTATCAGGTTGGCTCCCTTGAGCGGGGCGGTGATCTTACCGTCCTCGATGAGATACCCCTCGGTCAGCGAAAATACGAAGTCGCCGTTGGAGATGTTGACCTGGCCTCCGGAGAACTTTTTGGCGTAGATCCCCCGCTTGACCGAGCGGATGATGTCCTGTGGGTCCTCGGTGCCCGCGCTCATGAGCGTATTGGTCATCCGCGGCATGGGCACGTCGCGAAAGCTCTCGCGCCGACCGCTGCCGGAGGGTCGTTTCCCGAAGAACTTGGCGCTGATCTTGTCGTGCATGTAGCTGCGCAGCACGCCGTTGACGATCAGCCGATGCGGCTTGGGCACGACCCCCTCGTCGTCGATATTGATGCTGCCTCGCGATCCGGGCAAACCAGGATCGTCCTCGACGGTGACCAGCGACGACGCCACGCGTTTGCCGATGCGATCGGTGTAGTTGGAGGTTCGCTTGCGGTTGAAGTCGGCCTCAAGGCCGTGACCGACCGCCTCGTGCAACAAGATGCCGGAGTCGCCGGGCGCGAGCACAACTGGCATCGCACCAGCTGCCGCCGGTCGACTGTCTAGATTCACGATGGCGACGCGTGCCGCTTCCTCGCCGTGCCACTCGGGCGACACTTCGTCGAAGTAGGCAATACCTTGGCGTCCGCCGCCTCCGCTGCTGCCGGTTTCCGTCCGTCGCTTGTTCTTCGCGACCACCGAAATGCTGACCCGCATCATCGGTTGAACGTCGTAGGCCGAGTAGCCGTCCGACGTCACGACCATGATCTCTTTGTGGACCGCGACGAGTGACGCATCGACTCGTTTGATCCGTCGGTCGAACTTGCGTGCGGCCGCGTCGGCACGACGCAGCAACGCAACCCGCGAGGCACCGTCGATATCGACGAGCTCGCTGGCCACGGGATACACGTCTCCCAAGCGCCGACGCCGGATCTTGACCGGACCGACCGTGGCGCTACTGGCCGCGATCTGGGCCGCGGTCTGGGCCGCGCGCATCATGTCCTCGGGTTCGACACTCTCGGCGTAGGCGTAACCAACGGACGCCCCCACGACGACACGAACGCCAACGCCCATGTCGATCCCACCACCGGCGGTGCGGACCTTGCCGTCCTCCATCGCGATGGAGGCGGCACGGCGATACTCGAAGTAGAGTTCTGCGAAGTCACCGCCGCGCGCCAACGCCTCGCTCAGAATGCGAGCCGACAGCGCGTGGTCGACCGCCAGCGGCCCAGACACAAACGGGGCCTCGGCAACGAGTGCCGGGGCCCGAGTCTTTTTTGTCTTGGCCAATGGCAACTCGACGGCGGAAGTTGACGACAGATCTGACGAGCCTCAGCTCGCCGTTTCTTCGACGGGCGCAGCCTCGGCCGCAACCTCAGGCTCGGCTGCTTTCTTAGCGGCTTTGCCTTTGGCGTAGCGACGTCGGAATCGGTCGATGCGTCCCTCGGCGTCGACGGACCGCGCTTGGCCAGTCCAAAACGGATGGCTCTTCGCAGAGATCTCGACCTTGAGAAGCGTAAGCTCCTCGCCTTCGTGGGCCTTGGTGTCGCTCGACGACAGTGTCGAGTAGGCCGTCCACTCGTCACCAGTGGAGGTGTCGAGGAAAAGAACCTTGCGGTATTCGGGGTGAACGCCCTTCTTCATCGTAGACCTTCAATCACTCAGCGGGTTACCAGCTGGACTTTGTGACACCGGGAAGGTCGCCACGCAGTGCCAGGTCGCGCATCACAACACGCGACAAGCCAAACTTACGATAGACGGCCCGACTGCGCCCAGTGAGCATGCAACGACGCGTTCGGCGAGCCGAGCACGAGTCGCGCGGGAGTTTCGTCAACGCGAACACCAACTCATCCTTCTCATCGGGGTCGAGATCAGGATCTTTGATCTTCGCCCGAAGTTCTGCGCGCCGTGTCGCGTATTTGTCGATGAGCTTGTCGCGCTTTGCGTCGCGGAGTACCTGAGAGAGCTTAGCCATGGGAAGGCGAGGAACCTACATGCCCAGCAGGCGGCCCGCAACCCCGTTCTTTGGCCGCGGCAGCGCGGCGGCCGGCGTCAGCGAGGGCGCGATCCGCGGTTCGGGCGACGTGTTCTCGGCGGTTTGCGGGCGCCTGGCGGCTTGCCATCGCGCGTAGGTGGCTTGTCATCGCCCGCGACGAGCGTTTTGAGGCGCGCGAGCTCCACCGACGTCAGCGAGCGCCACTCGCCGTCGGCGAGTCCATCGATGGTCAAGTCGGCGAAACTCACTCGGATGAGCTTGAGCACGGGGTGGCCGATCGCCTCGCCCATGCGCCGGACTTGGCGGTTCAGGCCCTGGGTGATCGTCAACTGAATCCAGCTGTTGGCCGCCGTGTCCTTGACGGCGACGAGTTCCTCGATGGGTTTGGTCACCGTCCCGTCCTCGAGCGTGACCCCGCGCGACAGGGCATCGAGAGGCTCGGTGTCCAACTTGCCCTGGAACTTGACGTGGTAGGTCTTCTCGACGCCGTAGCTCGGGTGCGTGAGGCGTGACGACAACTCGCCATCGTTGGTCAGCAACAGCGCTCCGCGGGTGTGAAAATCCAGACGCCCTACGGGGAACAGGCGCTGGGTGACGCCGCGAAGCAGGGATACGACGGTCGCACGCCCACGGGTGTCAACGTCGCGCTCACCAGAGGTGACCACGCCGTCGGGCTTGTTGAGCAGAATATAGATGAGCTGCTCGGCCGCGATCTCCTTGCCGTCGACGGTGATCTGGTCGGTCACGGGGTCCACACGCGTCCCCGGTTCGGTCACCACTGCACCGTTGACGGACACTCGGCCCTCTGCGATGAGCGCCTCGCCACCACGTCGGGAACTCACGCCAGCTTGGGCCAACACCTTCTGGAGGCGAACGCCTGGAACTTCGGGGGTCTCACTCATCTCAGTTTTCCTCTTCAGGGTCAGCGTCGAGCGCAGTATCCGTTGCAGGCGGATCGATCGGCTGAGCGAGTTCGCTCGCCCTGGGCTGCTCGGGTTCATCGTCTGTTTGAGCCGTCTCGCTGTCGACCGTCTCGCTGTCAGCCTCTGCTGACTCGGGTTCACGCTCAGCCTCGACTGACTCGGCGTCCGTCGGCTCGACTTCTGTCGGCTCGACTTCTGTCGGCTCGGTGTCCGTCGGCTCGGTGTCCGTCGGCTCGGTGTCCGTCGGCTCGGT
>JAESSZ010000149.1 GCA_016763875.1 Nannocystaceae bacterium | reverse complement strand
GCCTGCCGTTTCGGCATCGAAGGCCGGGCTTGTCGTCGCATGGTTCACGGGGGCGGCCGGAAAGTCAGCCGTGCGGGTGGCTTTCGGGCCGCTCAAAGGAGCGTTCGCTTCGCCGGTCGCGGTCGACCTTGGAGACCCGTTGGGGCGGGTGAGCGTCGCGTGGCTCGACAAGGGGCACGCTGTGGTGTCGTTCATCGATCAGGCGGGGAGCAGCGACGGACAGGCGTCTTTGGTGGCGAGGGTTGTCGCAAAAGATGGTTCCGTGGGGGTGCCTTGGTTGGTGGCGAAGACGTCGGCCTCCAACGCCGCGGGCTTTCCGCGGCTGGTGCGCGCAGGCGAGCACCTTGTTTGGGCGTGGACGGACGCCGCGTCAGAGGGCAGTGCGGTCCGGCTCGCCGAAGCGCGGGTCGACGGGCTGCTGCCAAGCTGACGGACCGTACCCACGAAGCGCGGTCTCTTGGGTTTCTTCGGCGGTTGTCGATCCTCTCGAGTCTGTGTCCCGTAGGGGTGGGGCATGCGCCGCATCGCCGCTATCGTGATGAGTCTCGCCGCCGGCTGTGGCAGCACGACGGAACTGAGCGTCTTCGGTGAGTCGTTTGCCGAGGTCGGAATCGCGAGTTCGGACATGAGCGATGGCTGGGCGATCCGCTTCTCGGAGTTTGTGGTCGCGATTGGGGATGTCCGGGTGTCGGGAGCGACTGACGCGGCCCTGCCGGGTTGGTCTGTGTTCGATATTGCGGCGGACTCCGCGGGTCTTGGGCACCCGTTGGATGCCTTGGACGCCGACCTCCACGATGGCGGCGCGGTTCACTACCGAATCGCTCGTCCCGACAAAGTCGTGGGCGGTAACGCGACCGACGCTCAGGTCAGGGCGCTGCGGGACGCGGGCGTTGCGATCCATGTCAGCGGCGAGGCGGTCCGCGGCATGCAGCGCGTCACCTTCGATTGGGACATCCCGATGGACTTGGCGTACGACTGCGACATTGATGCGGTGGATGGGCAGACTGGCGCCCGCTCGGTCGAACTCACGATTCACACCGATCACCTTTTTGCCGACGACCTCGATCTCGAGCCGCAGCTCGCCTTCGATGCGCTGGCCGCCGCCGACGAAGATGGGGACGAGCATGTCACGCCCCTGGAGCTCGAAGCGGTGCCACTCGCGGGGCTCGATGCGTATCTCACCTCCCGCCAGGACATTGAGACGCTGTGGAGCTTCGTCGGGAATCTGGCGACGACGATGGCGCACGTGGATGGGGAGCAGTCGTGCACCCCGCGGTTCGTGCCCGATGCCTACGCCGACAGCACGGCCGGGGTGGATGCGGCCGGGGTGGATGCGGCCGGGGTGGATGCGCTGGGAGCAGGCGCCGCCCTGTTCGAGGAGCACTGCGTCTCGTGCCACGAGGCCGGTGGTCCAACGCTTGCTACGGCGAGCCCGGGCTACGCGTTGTTCCGCATCACCCGCGGTGGGGCGTTCTTTCCCTACGGATCGGAAATGCCTGCATTTGACGGCTTGCTCTCTGGCGCAGAGATCGCGCAGCTGAGTGGGTACCTCAAGACACTGCAGACCGCGCCCTGAACTCGCGCGGGGAGGAGTGAGGCGCCCCGCCGATCAATCGAGGATGTCGGCGATCTTGCCCCCGGTCTGACTGCGCTCAATCTCCGAAAGCAACGCGGACTGGATATGGTCTTCGGTGTCGTCGCCGTGATTGTCGAACTCGATGCCGATGAACGGTTGGTTGTCGTCGTCTCGGCCTCGTCGAACCACGCGGCCCAGCACCTCAATGTCGGGATATAGCGGCATGTGCAGCAAGATCTGCACGGACGTTTCAAGCCCATGGACTGGTCCCCGGGTCAGCAGCGCGCCCGAAACCGACAAGTTGCGCACAATGTAGTCATCAACGCTGTGTCGCGTTTTGACCGTACATGTCGTGTGACTCATCGTCCGTGGGTGTTGGCGCCGGTCTTCGGCGCTGATCAACGGGAGCGGTTTTTGGTTTTCGAGCGCGTGCCTTTGCATCCAACTGTCCTCACCAATTCACTCTAAGGGATGGGAGGCACAACGTCCGTCGAAAAGTCGCTTCAATGAGGCAGAAAAATCGGCAGAGCGTTGCGCGGAGTGTGCCGCGTCTAACGTCGTCGACCGGTGCGTTCCGATTTCGGGGGGGCAACCCCACGTGCCAACACGTGGTCCGGGCGCTTCCGAACCGGGGCCTAAGAATCACGGACCAGGGGTGCTACGAGGTGCGACAGTCGTTGGCATGCAGTGGCTGGCCAACGGGAGCGGCGTTGGCTCAGCCCATCGCCAGGTAGGTGGCAATGCCGGCGAAGTAGCCGGCCAACGCGATGGGGCTGATCTTGCGAACGTACCAAAGGAAATCGACTTTCTGCATGCCCATGAATGCGACGCCGGCGGCGGACCCGATCACCAGGACCGACCCACCCGTGCCCGCGCAGAAGGCAATCAGTTGCCAGAACTGACCGTCCACTGGGTACTGTGTCGTGCTGTACATGCCCATCGCGCCAGCAACGAGCGGTACGTTGTCGACCACGGCGGACAGAAGACCGATGACCGTCGCCAGCATCACCGGGCCGGACGTCACATGATCGAGGCCCGCCGCCATCACGCCCAGGATGCCTGCGGACTGCAGAGCGCCCACGCTGAGCAGGATCCCCAGGAAGAAAAATACGCCGGAGACGTCGACCTTGGTCAGCGCGTGCGGCACTCGAATGTGTGTGGTGTCCGGGCGCTCGCTGTGTAGCAGGTCGGTCACGAGCCACATCACGCCGAGGCCAATCAGGATGCCCATGAACGGGGGCATGTGTGTGGCGGCCTTGAACACGGGCACAAAGAGAAATGCGCCGATGCCCAAACTGAGCACTCGCTTGGCACCGGTCTCGACCTTCTGGTCTTCGCTTTCCGCCGGACCAGGTGCGAAGTTTCCCTTCATTCGCAGGCTGAACAGCGCCAGCGACACGAGCATCGCGACAAGGCTGGGAAGGAGCAGCGAGCGCATCACGCCTACCGCGGTGATCTGACCCCCGATCCAAAGCATGGTGGTGGTCACGTCGCCCATCGGTGTCCACGCGCCCCCCGCATTGGCGGTCACAACGACCAAGCCGCCAAGCAGTAGACGGTCCTGGCGCTTCGGGATGATGCGCTTGAGTAGCGACACCATCACAATCGTCGTCGTCAGATTGTCGAGGATCGCGGACATGAAGAACGCGATGATGCCGATCAAGCACATGACCTTGCGTTTGGAGCGCGTTCGGATGCGGTCGGTGACGAGCTTGAAGGCGCCGTGCGAGTCGATGACTTCAACGAGTGTCATCGCGCCAAGCAGGAAGAAGACAATCTCGCTGACGGCCGAGACATGCTCACGCAGTTGGTGATGCACGGTCTCGTGGTCGCCGCCCGCACTGACGTACAAAACGGTCCATAGACTGCCCGCGAGCGAAACGGACGCGGCGGATTTGTTGACGCGGACCCGGTGCTCAAAAATGATCGCCGCGTAGCCCGCGACGAAGAGCACCAACATGATGTAGTGGCTGGGTTCAAGCATTGGCTAAGGCCGGCCTGCGCGGCGGTGATTTAGTCGCGCCTTCGGCAGAACGCAAGCGCAAAGTCGGGTGCAAGGCTGCGCCGCGACCGCCCGCTACGGGGTAGTGGCTAACGATGTAGCCACTTTCTGGGCCAAAGTGGCTAGCGCTGTAGCCGCTGCGGGCGTGCCGATGGGCGATTCCAAACCGAGCGGCGTGCTGCTGCCGGTTTTGGTGCTGGCTCGCGACGCATACTCGTTGCTGTTCCGTTTGGTGGGCTGGCTGGCCTGACGGTACTTCGGCGGGATCGTGCTAGATCCGGCGGGATGTCCGACGGCGAGGTGCGAGAAGAACTCCGGGGACAGATCGAGGCAGTGAGCCCCAAAGCGCTGCTGTCGCACCATCGGCGTGGGGCGTTGCTCATCGTTGCCGCTGGGGTCGATATCCTCGACGTCGCTGAGGCGGTCGCCCGCGACGACGCGACGCAGATCGAGCGTCTGATCGAAGAGCAGCAGGTTTATCGTCCGTCTTTGGCCGAGCTCGCGACCTGGTGCGTGGAGGAGGCCCTGCGGTTGCAGTTTGTAATCCTGCAACCGTATGTGCTGGCGCAGCCGATTGTTGACGGCCAGTCGTCCTAGTCGCTTGCGGTCGAGGCTACCAAACGCCACTTCGGTGGGGCCGTACTCCTCACCGTTGACCCCGTAGTAGACGGTGTCTCATCAAGGGGGTCCTCGGATTTTCTTCGGGCCGCGGGGAAATTATTGTGCTCTTGCGTCATTCGTGGACGCGTCTGGTCGCCGGTTATCGTCTCTAGAATGCCATGACATCATGTGTAAGATTGG
>JAESSZ010000148.1 GCA_016763875.1 Nannocystaceae bacterium | reverse complement strand
GTCCGCCGCGTCGCCGGAGAGCACGTCCAGCTCTCCGCTTCGGAGGTGCGCACACTGGCGGCCGGTCTGACTCCGATGCGCCGCCCCCCGGACACGCCGCTCTTCGCAGGATCGGACGTGTCGACGACGTATGCTCTTTTTGCACGCGGAGTGGTACGGACGTACACCATCGACGCCAATGGAAGGGAGCGGAACCTTCGCTTCTTGGCGGGCCCCAATCTGGCGATCGCGCTCTCGAGCGTAATTCGGGGTACGGCGACCGATGAGAGACTGGCGAGCATCACTGCGGTCCAGGGATACGTAGGGGACCTCGGTCGCCTCGAACATCACTCACGTTTCTTGGAGTGCATGCGGGCGCTCGCCGAACAGCACTATTTGGCGCTGGAACGGCGGGTTCACATGCTTCAGCAACCGTTCGCCAAGGAGCGCTACCACGTGTACCGCACCTCGATGGACCCGGACATTGTGCGCGACGTGCCCGACCACCACGTCGCGTCCTACCTGGGGGTGACGCCGGAGACCCTCAGTCGAGCAAAATCCCGCAGCAAACGCGTGTAGTCATCGGGAAAACCGCCGGAACGCTTGACGATCGTCAAGGCGAACCCGCCCGGCCGAGTGCACGCTGCGCGGCATGAATGCACTACTCGCTCCGGTGGCCGCCCTCGCCGTCTGGACCCACCTGGTGCTGCTCTGGATGTGTGCCACGCGGCTTGCCGCGGTACGGCGCATGGGATTGGTTCCCGATCGCACCTTGCCGCGAGGCGCACAGATGGCGACCCTGCCTCCGAAGACCCGATGGAAATCGGACAACTACACACACCTGCTGGAGCACCCGACGGTGTTCTATGCGGCCTCTCTCACCCTCGCGGCGCAGAGCGTCAATGCGCGCTGGATCGTCGGCGTCGCGTGGACATACGTGGCTCTGCGTGTGATGCACAGCCTCGTGCAAACGACGGTGAACCACATTCCGACGCGCTTCCTGCTGTTCGCCGCGAGCGGCGTATGCGGGCTTGCGCTCTCGATAACCGCGTTGGCTTCGGTGCTCGGCTGATCCGATGTGGCAGCGCCACTGCTCCCGAAAAAACACCACCTGATATCGTTGCGCGTGGGAGCGCAAGTTGCCCGCCTTCGATCTGCGCGTTCGTTCTCAAGGGACTGAGCGCTTCCCAGTTCGGCGGCACGGGGCCACCCTCGTTCGGTGGCACCCTGTCCGTACGACCGCCCCGCTACTCGAAGTCGACAGGGAACTGTAGCTGCAGGCTGGGATTGTCGAAGAATCCGGAGCACGTGTTGGTTGCCGCGATATTTCTCAAGCAGTTGAGCGTTATTTGGGCGGTTCGCGCCTCGGGCGGCACCTGGGCCATCTCGGCTGACGCTTCCCACCCAACGTTGTTCCAGGCGCCGCCACCGTTCGAATCGAACATCGTGATCGGGTCGCCTCGGTCATCGAGAAAGGTAACCCGGAGCGAGTGCGGGTCGTTAGCGAAAGAGCCAGCGCGATGACTCACCGAGACCGGCGCACCGACCAGGCCAGAGTCGACGGACTCGCTCCACGCAGCAAGATCGATGTCCTGACTTAGCGTGAAGGTCCACATAGACGACGAACCCGCAGTGACCACACTGCTCTCGCTCGCGCTGTCGAGCACGGTGGTCCAGGTCTCCGGCGACGGCAACCAGTTGTCGATACTGTCGTCGAATCCTGCGTTCACCACCAGGTTGGGAGTCAGCCCACCGCCCACCGCCACGATCACGACCGACTCCTCCGCGACGACACCACCTTCATAGCTCACTCCCAGCACGCCCTGGTACACGCCCCACATGACGGGCTGGAACTGGAGGCCGACGACGCACTCCGCTCCCGCCTCGAGCGTGGACTCGCAATCGCCGTTTTCTCCGGGGAACCCTCCCTCGAAAACGAAGGCAGGATCTACGAGCTCGAGCGGTTCGATGTTCGTCGCCGCGACTTCCCCCTCGTTTCGGAGTTGAAACTTGAACGTTGAAATTTCGCCCACGACTCCGTCCAGCATCATCGTGCCGGTCAGCACCAGTCGCGCTTCGCCCGTCTTCGGGTCAGCGCCGCTGCCACTGCTCGACGCGCCGCTGTCATCGGGAGGGTCGTCCCCCGTGCTGCCGCCGTCGTCGCCTTCATCGTCCCCGACGCCATCACTCGTCGTCACCGTGGCTTCAGTGTCCTCGTCGGCCGTGCCGCCGAGGCCTTGCGATCCACTGGCGCTGCCGTCCCCGCCAAACGTACATCCGGCCACGACCAACAGGCTCATCACGAGCACCTTCCGAGATTCCAGCCGCAGCACGAAACGGTAGCTTACCCGAAACCGGCTCGTTCTGGTCCACCGGATAAGCGCTAATAGCGGGCCTGTGGAGACAGCGACGTTCCGTAGACCCTCACGTACGATCGCGCGATGTCACGAGGACCTCGCCTTGGACCGCTGTACAAGATCCTCCCACAGCGCGACTGGGACGCGGCAAGCGGAGCGATTCCCTGGGCCGACATCGATCGCAGCGACGGCTTCATCCATCTCAGCGCAGCCCACCAGGTCCGAGAAACGGCGGCCAAGCACTTTGCGGACGTGCACGATCTTTGCCTCATCGAGGTCGACGTAGGCAGGCTCGACGACGGAACGCTCCGCTGGGAGACCTCGCGAGGCGGCGACGAATTCCCGCACGTCTACGGCGAGATCGGAGGAGACGCGGTCGTGGGCTGCTCGGCCTTGCCCTGGATCGAAGGGAGCCATCAGTTCGCACGACAGGTCCCGCTCCCACTTTGCCAATCGCCGCTCCCGGGCGAACTCGCGTTGAGACTCGAGCGTGCCGAGGCTTCTATGATGCTTGGCCTGGGGCGCGCGGCGAAGCGTGTCTTGCCAGACGGCAGTCCAGCGACACTGATTCGAGGGTCGGCGGTGGCCGCGTATTTCGAGGAGCACTCGCCGCTCAGTGCATTCAAGGGCTGGGGTGTGGACGGAGCCCCGGTCGCAGCAGATCTGCTGGCCGCGGAGACCATGCTTGGCGACGCCGTTGGCGTGGAGATCTCGAGCCACGCGGACCCAGAAACGCTCGTGATGCTCGCGGCTCGCGGGTACCGTGCGGTCGCGACCGAGAACGTGCTGTTCCGGGCGTTGGGGACCGAGCGTGACGACACGTCGTCGGTTTCGCTAGTCCGCGTTGCCCCCGAGGACGCCGAGGCGTGGGGCCGCATCTTGGTCGCAGGCTTCACGCATGGCGAGACTGCCCCACCCGAACTATCGATCTTCGGGAGGCTGACCGTCGCCCTGGCGCACACCCACGCGTTCTTCATCGTGGTGGGCACCACACGCGTGGGCGCCTGCAGCATGCGGTTTGACCACGAACTCGCCATGATGAACGGCAGCTCCATCCTGGTCGAGCACCGCGGCCAAGGGTACCACCGGGCTGCTATCGAGCAGCGGCTTCGGCTCGCCAAGCAGGCCGGATGCCGCTTCGCCAAGCTCGACGTCGAACCAGGCAGCACATCGCACCGCAACGCCCACCGCTCGGGATTTCAGCTCTCGCACACGCGTACGACGTTCACTCGGCCGAGCGCGGACTGACTCGACTACAGCGGTCAGTCGAGCGGAACGAGCGAGCCGACGAGCGTTGGCAGCAACTCCGCCACCGTTGGGTGCATGTGCACGGCGCGTCGAAGCACCTCGTACGGCGCTTTGGCGTACATGAGATCGGCGACCGCATGAATCGCCTCGTCGCCACCGATGCCAAGGATCGTAGCCCCCAGGATCTGCTTTGAGTCGGCGTCCACCAGAATTTTCATGAACCCAACGGTCTCGCCGCGCTCGCGTGCCCGGCCGACCCGTGACATGGGACGATGGCCGACGAGGACGTTCTTGCCCGATGCCCGAGCCTCCGCGTCGTTGTAGCCAACCCGCGCCAGCGGCGGATCGGTGAAGATTCCAGAGATGGGGATCCGGTCGGTGACACGTCGCTGCGCCCCGTCGAGAAGGTTCTCGGCAACGATCTCGAAGTCGTTGTACGTGGTGTGCGTGAACGCGCCACGGCGGTTGACTTCGCCAAGTGCCCACACGCCAGCAGCGCTGGTCGCGAGTTCGTCGTCAACCTCGATGAACCCACGATCGTCGATTCGGATGTCGGTGTTCTCCAGACCGAGATCGTGCGTGTTTGGCACGCGGCCGACGGCGACCAAGACGTGGGATCCCTTCACGACTTTCGGGGTGTCGCCGCAACTTACGTTGACCGTCAGCGCGCCGATTTTCCCCTCGACTGCGACACAGCGGGCGGACAGCTCCACTGTGATTCCCTCGTCGGTCAGCAACGTTTCCAGGGTCTTGGAGACTTCCTCGTCCTCACGGGGAAGCAAACGATCCGCCATGTCGATCAAGGTGACCTCGGACCCGAATCGTCGGTACATCTGCGCGAACTCCAGCCCGATTGGACCAGCGCCAATGATGACCAGGTGCGCAGGGAGCTCGTCGACATCCATCATGTCGCTGCTGGTCCACAGCTCGCCCTGGGACCCGAAGTCCGGCATCCGCGGACGCGCACCGACATTGATGAAGATCTGGTCGGCGCTAAGAACCTCGTCCCCAACACGAACGCGATGGTTGTCTTCGAAGCGAGCGTGGCCACGCACAAATGTGAGCCCGGACATGCCCTCGAGCCACGAAGTGACGCCCGCGCGCGAAGCGAGTGCGATCTCGTCCTTGCGAGCGTTCACTCGCTTCATGTCGACGGTGACCTCGCCTTGGACAACGACGCCAAACTCTTGCGCATGGCGAGCCACGTGCGCAGCGCGGGCACTGGCCACGAGCGCCTTGGTCGGAATGCAACCTGTGTTGACGCACGTTCCGCCAGGGTGACTGCGTTCAATCAGCGCGACGTTCTTTCCCTCCGAGGTAAGACGGTCGGCGAGTGAGGGTCCGGCTTGCCCGGCTCCAATGATGATCGTGTCGTACTGGCGGGACATGGCTACCGGGACCTAACCACGCTACGTGCCCGGGCGCAGCGCGGTTACATCACTCAATCGCCGCCCGGCCCCGGCATCCCCGACTACCGCGTCTGCTAGCCTGCGGGCAATCCGTGGCTATCCCTCCGAGCTCATCCGGTGAAAACAAGACGCCGCGGCGAGAGTACGTGGCCCGAGTCAACCGCGTGATGGACTACATCGAGCGGAATCTGGACCAACCGCTGTCGTTGACCGCGCTCGCAGAGGTCGCACATCTGTCGCCCTATCACTTCCACCGGGTCTTTGGTGCTCTGGTTGGCGAGACACTCAGCCACTTTGTCCAGCGGCTGCGTCTCGAAAGAGCCGCCTCGTTCCTCATCGGAAAACCGGACGCATCGGTCACCGAGATCGCGATGGACTGTGGTTTCTCCAGCCCCGCAACTTTCGCCAGGGCCTTCAAAGCCGCCAACGGCGTCTCGGCCACCCAGTGGCGGCAACAAGGCCCGTGCAAAGATCTCGAAGACAGCAAGAATCGCAAAGCACTCAGCAAGGCCGGCAATGCGGCGCCGCAGTCAGCTTGTTACATCGATCCGCAGACAGCACGACTGTCGTGGACACTCAAGATGACAGACCAAGACCAACCAATCGCCGCAAGTATCGACGTCAAGGAACTACCGGAGCGCAACGTTGCGTACATTCGTCATGTCGGCCCCTACGGGCAAGTCGCGGTGGTACCGCGTCTGGTCGAGCAGCTGCGGACCTGGGTCGCTGCGCGCGATTTACTGACGGCGGACACGATCCTGCTGCTCGTTGCTCACGATAGCCCCGGTCTCACCGACGACGACAAATTGCGACTGAGCGTGTGCATGACCGTGCCGTCGGATACGCCAGTCGAAGGCGAGATCGGGACGATGAAGATCCCAGGTGGAAAGTTCGGTGTCGCGCGCTTCGAGATCGCCCCCGCTCGCATCGCGGAGGCATGGCGCGTGGTGATGGGCGGATGGCTGCCCGACAGCGGCTATCAGCCCGACAACCGCCTTTGTTACGAGATCGCGCGCAACGATCCCAGGGAGCATCCCGAAGGGAAGATCGTGTTGGATATCTGCATTCCGGTGCGACCGCTCTAGACGCCGGTCGGAACCGTATCCGACTGCTCGGGCGCGGCTGACGAACACGGCTGACGAACACGGCACAGTGCTAGCATCGTCGACACGGTGGCCGACGTCGCGCAACTGTTTCAGGGCTGGCAGGGCGGCAACGCTGCCGATGGTGATGCGCTACTGCGGGAGCTGTTTCCGTCGCTGTTTCGTTTCTTCCGAGGAAAGGCCTCGGGAGATATCGATGACCTGATTCAGCGGACGCTGCTGGACTGCCTCGAGAGCCGGGATACGGTGCGCGACGCTGGGGCGTTTCGTGCGTTCGTATTCAGCGTAGCGCGCCACCGGCTGTTCGACCGCCTCCGCAGCGAGCTCAAGTGTGACGCCAACGTGAAGCTCTCGGATTTATCGCTTCAGCAACTGGGAGCAACGCCGAGTTCGTTGCTCGCCCGTGAAGAGCGACAACAGTTGGTGGACGCCGCGCTCCGCCGCATTCCGCTGGACCATCAGATCGCGCTTGAGTTGTCGTACTGGGAGGGAATGAAGGCACCACAGATCGCGGTGGTGCTTGGACTCAAGGCGACGACCGTTCGCGCTCGGATCACTCGCGCCCGAGCGGCACTGCAGCAAGAACTGAAAGCCATGGGCGTGGACGATGTCGGGATGGACCTTGTGCCGCGATGAGCGAGACCGATCCACTGGACGAGTGGCTGACCCCACGTGACGTCCGCGGTATCGAAGCCGATCATGTGCTCGCTCGGCTCCGCAACGCCATGTTCTCACTCGGCCCAGCGGTGACCAACATTGGCCGCTACCAAGATCTGCAGCAACTCGGACGCGGCGGCATGGGGGTCGTCTACCGAGCCTGGGACAAGACGCTGACCCGCCACGTCGCACTCAAACTCCTGCGCGCTGAACATGTTTCAAGCCAGCGCCGACTGGTTCATGAGGCGCGCGCGATGGCACAGCTCACGCACGCCAACGTAGTGCAGGTCTTCGACGTCGACGAACACCAAGGCGAGGCCTTCGTCACCATGGAGCTCGTGGATGGGCTCGACCTGGCATCGTGGTTACGGGTGCGACCGCGCTCGGTGGCAGACGTACTCGACGTATTCATCGATTCTGGGCGAGGCCTCGCCGCCGCGCACGCCCGCGGAATCGTCCACCGCGACTTCAAACCGAGCAACGTGATGGTGGGCGACGATGGGCGGGTGCGCGTCACCGATTTCGGACTCGCTGCCGAGAGCGCGCGTGCATCATCTGTGGCCTCGACCAACCATCCCGATGTTAGCCCTGCCGAGCGCGCGGGCCTAACCACCGCACGTGGCCAGGCGGGGACACCACGCTACATGGCGCCTGAGCAGCGTACGGGAGGGCTGGTGACCGAACGCGCGGACCAATGGTCGTTCGCCGCGGCGGTGTGGGAGTCATTGCTCTGCCGCACCCTTACGGATCTGCCAGACCCGGCACCACCCGGAGAAATGCACCACTCGGGCGCGCCGTTTGCGTTTCCGATGCCCATCGCGACCGTGTTGCGGCAGGCGCTAAGCGACGACCCGCACGACCGGTTCGTATCCATGGACGCGTTGCTCGCGGCATTGTCTACGCGGCGCACCACGGGACTGAAGCCACGCACGTTGTCGGCCGTCGCGGGGGTATCGCTCGTCGGAGTCGTCCTCGCCGTTGCTTGGCCGACAACCGACGATGCGACTGCCGCCGCAGCCCCACTCGCGTCGAAGTCGGAGCCCAGCGAAGAGGCCAGCAGCCTGACCGCGGAAGCGCTGACCAGCTGCCAGGGTGCTGCCGACGTCGCGAGCGCCCAACAAGCCTGCAAGCGCCTCCTTGTACTGGCCGAGTCGGCGCAGGACGAAGGAGCGATGGCCGAAGCGCACATCGGACTCGCTCGCGTCAACGAACACAAAGGGCAGTTCGCGGCTGCTTCGGCCGAATACCAACAGGCAGCACCGCTCGCCGCGGGCGCGGGCCGCTTCGCGCTCGCTATCGAGGCACAGATCGGCTGGATGTACGTAGCTGGGTCCGGCTTGGGGCAGCCCGCCTCCGCGCTGAAGCTCGAGTCGCAGGCTCGCGCGTATCTTCGTCGACTCGGCGACGGACATCCGGACCTGCACGCGCAACTCGAATGCGCAGTTGGGGGGCTCCGGCTCGAACTCGCCGAGTTTGATCTCGCGCTCGACCATTTCCAACGGGCCGAGGCACTCGGAGTCAAACACGACCTTCCGGTGGTGGTGCGCGCGCTCGCGTTGGGCGGCGTAGGCAACGCCCTACTTCAGAGTAAACGCTATCCGGCCGCAAGAGACGCCTACATCGCTCAGGCGCAGCTGCTTGAGCACGAAGCAGACGGGGTCCCCGATCTTATCGCGGCTCGCAACAACCTCGGCGTGGTCCAGATGTACCTGGGTGCGCTTTCGTCGGCGCTTGTAGCCTACGAGTCGTCGCTTAGTCTCAGTCGCCAATTTTACGGGAGCGAGCACCCCCAGGTCGCCGAGACGGAGGTCAACATCGGTGTGCTTCTCGGCGTTCTCGGACGCCCTGCCGAGGGCGCTGCGTCCATACGACGGGCGCGCACGATCCTTGTCGAGCACTTGGGCCGCGACAGCGTGCAACTCGCCCGCGTGTCTATCCAACTGGCGATAACGGTGAGGGACGCAGGTCACCTGGAAGACGCCCGACAGCTCCTCAACGAAGCGCTCGTCGTCTTGGAGACATTGGTCGGGAGAACCTCGCTCGACACCTTGCGTTGTCTCGCGTACATCGCTTCGCTGGACGCTCGCGAGGGCCACAGCGAAAGGGCGCGCACTGCACTGCAAGCTGCACTCGTCTCGGCGCAAGCGCTCGGCCCCAGCGCCTCGCGGCTGATATTCGTTGTGCATTCGTCGTTGGGCGCACTCGATATCGAGGAAAACAACCTTGTCGCCGCGGAGACGAACTTCCGCGCCGCGCTGAACCAACTCGAAGGCGACAGCGGCCACCCCACCCCGATGCTCGCCGATTCCATCGTTGGCCTCGCCCGAGTTCACATGCTTCGTGATGAGCCGCAGCAGGCGGTAGAGCTGCTGGCACCTCTCGTATCAGCGCAAGAGACAGCCGGGATCGAAGGCGCACGCTGGGCCGACGCCGCGCTCGAGCTGGGGCGTGCGCGGCTTGCAGCGTTTGGCCCCTCGCCACAAGTCCACGCTCTCATCGCCCGGGCGCGCGCTATCATGGGATCGTGACAGCGCCCGCG
>JAESSZ010000147.1 GCA_016763875.1 Nannocystaceae bacterium | reverse complement strand
GCGGCCACGGTGGGGGTCTGGGCGGCGACGACGCAATGTGTCGGTCCAAAACTACTGGGACAATACGATGGCCGACGCCGTCACCAAGGCCCGCGCACAGTGGCCGGACCGCGCGGTCGTGCACTACGCAGGCGGTTTTCATGTCTCGCACCACGACGGCACCGTCGCGCAGTTCACCCGACGCCGCAGTACGGACAAGGTCATGACGATCTTGGCGGTGCCAACATCAGACCTCGCATCCGTCGGCCCCGACGCCGCGCTTGCCGACTTCGTCGTGTACGTGCGCGCCGACGCCCACGGGCCGCAAGGCGGCGAGCTGGCGGTCACCGTCCCCGGTCAGCTTAAATGGCGTCTGTCCCTTCCCAAGGGCCACAAAGCCGGCGACCAACATCCGTTTGTCGTCGTGTTACCCGACGCGAACGAGCGCCCCGCAGATGCACTCGTTCGGTGGCGCGCACGTCTATCGGACACAACTGTGCTCGCCGTCGTCGTCCCCCCGTATCGACAACAATCGCAGGTCGGTTGGATTGAGCGCCGCTGGTACTTCCCGGGCAGCTTCAGCTCTGACCTCGCGCCATTGGTGTCCGGCCTGCCGCGGTTGATCGACTATGCGCGACGCCACCTGCCGATTACGGCGGACGCGGTGACGGTCGTCGGCGAAGGCACGGGCGGCGCCGCGGTGCTCTGGGCGAGCCTGTACGGTGACTCGTTGGACGCCGCGACCATTGCGTTGGCTCCCACGCTCCCACACGAGCTGCTGACAGCCGCACTCCCGGACGACGACAGTGCTGTCGCGCGCCTGACTGTGGTGGTCGAGGGTCCACCGCTTGAGGCACTCACCGCCGTGCTGCAGGGCGTGTCCAAGGTAGGAATCAAACACGAGCTGGTCCAGTTGGCGACCGACAGTGCAACCTTGGCCCGCGACCGCGCGGCGGTCGTCGCAAGAATCGTCGGCGCACCGGTGCCCTCGTTTCCTGCCGACGGCGCCAACGTTCTGGTCGTGGGCGGTTTGGCCCCACACGGTCGGGCTTGGGCGCACGCCTTGGCCGCGCGATGGGAGGCGGCGGGTGTCGCCACAGTCGTCGCCGACACCAGCCAGTCATCGCACGCTATCGTGCTCGGCAGCGGTTCGCCCAAGGCAAGTCAGTGGGTCGCAACCGCTCTACATGGGACCGCGCTTCCGCGACCACGCGCCTCGTTCGGAGGCGGCACCATCGTGGTCATTCCCAGCGGCATGCCCGACCGGGTCCGCGCCGCGTGGCACAAGACCGTCGAGGCCTCGAAAGCGGAACGCGGGCGATTCTCCCCCATCGAGCTGGCGACCGAAGGGACCCGCGAGATCCACGACGCTGCGCTTTCGATCCAGGAAGCGGGCTGGTCGAACGTCGTTGTGATCCCCGCCGTGTTTGCCGCCCACCCCGCGCTGATGCAGCGTCTTGCGGCAAGTGTCACCGACCTCCCCGAGGATCTGACGGTTCAGTGGCTGCCGGGGTTTGGGGCCGAGGTTGCCCGAGTCATGGGCGCCCCCGACTAGCGTCCGGCATTAGCGTCCGGGATCATCACTTAGCGCGTCTTTGGTGGGGCGCACGGGGGCACCTGGAACGTACTGCTTGGGCCAGTGCACGTCCCAGTAGGCCTGCTCCGCCGCCGCATGAAGCGTCAGATAGGGGTCGAACAGATGTGGGCGGGCCATCGCGCACAGGTCCGCGCGGCCCGACGCCAAGATCGTATTGACGTGGTCCCAGCCGAGAATCGCGCCGACCGCCATGGTCGAGATCCCGGTCGAGTTCCCGACCTCGTGTTTGATCCGGTCGGCGAAGGGCGTTTGGTACATACGACCAAACTCCGGCTCGGCGTCCGACACCGTCTGCCCGGTCGAGACGTCGATAAGATCGCAGCCATGCTCGGCCAACATCTGGGCCACGGCCACCCCCTCGTCGTCGGTCAGTCCACCGGGCGCCCAGTCCGTCGCGGAGATCCGTACAGAGATCGGGCGTTGGGGTGGCCACACGGCTCGAACCGCGTCGAACACCTCGAGTGGAAAGCGCATGCGGTCCTCGATGGACCCGCCGTACTCGTCGCTGCGTTGGTTGGTGAGCGGCGAGATGAAACTCGCCAGCAGATAGCCGTGGGCGCAGTGCACCTCGATCATGTCGAAGCCCGCCTCGTCCGCTCGCTGAGCGGCCCGCACGTAGTCAGCAACGACCGCGTCCATATCCGCACGATCCATCGCCTTGGGCACCTGGCTCTCGGGGAAATAGGGCACCGCGGACGCGGCCAACAACGGCCACGCATCCGTGTCGGGCAGAGGGCGATCCATGCCGTCCCACATGAGTTTGGTGGCGCCCTTTCGGCCCGCGTGCCCCAGCTGTAGCGCGATCTTGGCGCGCGAATGGTCATGGACGAAGTCCGTGATTCGCCGCCACGCCGCCGTGTGGGCGTCGTCGTAGATCCCCGTGCACCCCGGGGTGATCCGGGCGTCCGCCGAGACATTGGTCATCTCGACTATAAGTAGGCCAGCCCCCCCCACAGCGCGACTCCCCAGGTGCACAAGGTGCCAGTCGCTGGGCAGCCCCTCGTCCGAGGAATACATGCACATCGGGGACACCACGACGCGATTGTCGAGCGTCATGCCCCGCAACGTCAGTGGCGTGAACATGGGCGGCGGCGGCGGGTCTGTACTCGCCACGCCCGCGTTGTCGGCGAACTGGCGGTCGATGCTCGCGATGTACTGCGCGTCGCGCAGCCGCAGATTCTCGTGGGTGACCCGCTTGGAGCGCGTCATCATGTTCATCGACAACGTCAGCAAGTCGTCGTCGGCGTAGCGCTTGATGTGCTCGAAGAAACGTTGACTGGTCAGCGCACTCTTTTGCAGCTTGGCGACGTCGACCCAGCGCGACTCTTGATATGCCGCAAGCGCGGCAGGGATGTCCCGCTCGTGCTCGAGCACCGCATCGACCAGGGCAATCGCGTCCTCCATCGCCAGCTTGGTACCCGAACCGATCGAGAAGTGGGCCGTCTGTGCGGCATCGCCGATAAGCACGACGTTGTCATGATGCCAGGTCGCATTGTTGACGCGCTGAAAGTTGACCCACGACGACCGGTTGGTCATCAGTGCGTTGCCGTCAAGATGGTCGGCAAACAAGCTCTCGCAGTAACGCACCGCCGACTCGATGCTCATCGTATCCAGGCCCGCCGCCCGCCACGACGCCTCGTCGGTCTCGACGATGAACGTGCTGGTCGTCGCGTCAAACGGATAGGCGTGAACAGTGAAGAAACCGTGTTCGTTACGGGCGTGGAAGAACTTGAACGCGTCAAACACCTTGTGCGTGCCCAGCCAAATAAACTTGGCTTCCCCGGGCACCACGGTGGGTTTGAAGTGCTCCGCCAACTCGGTGCGGACCCGCGAGTTGACGCCGTCGGCGGCCACGACAAGGTCGGCTCCCAGAAACGGCACGACGCTCGAAAACTCGGTCTCGAAACACATCTCGACCCCAAGTTCGGCGCAACGCGCCTGCAGGATCTGCAGGAGCTTGCGACGCGACACGCCCGAGAACCCATGCCCACCGGACCGGACAACCTCGCCGCGGTAGTGGACGTCGATGGCCTCCCAGTGCACGAAACTCTCCCGGATAGCGTCGTGCGTCACGCCGTCGGCCGACAGGAAATTATCGAGGGTCTCGTCCGAGAACACCACGCCCCAGCCAAACGTATCGTCGGACCGGTTGCGCTCCGTGATTCGAATGTCGATGTGTGGCGCCGCCTTCTTCAGTAACAAACCGAAGTACAAACCGGCTGGCCCAGCGCCCAGGATCTCGATCTTCACAGAGGCCTCCGCGACATGGCGGCGATGGTAGTCGGCACCCCAAGCCCTCCGCACCCCCGGGCCGCGTGAGACCACCATCGCCGGTGAGGGCACACGGCGAGCACCGCGGCACCAGTGAGTTGCTTCACGACTCAGCAAGCCCCGCCAGCCCGCGGCAGCAAGGCGTTATGCTGCCGCGGATGAGCGACCAAAGTCCGCAAGGCGATCGCCTGCTGTTGGTCGCGTTTGGGTTGTCGGGATGTGCCGCGCTCGGCTACGAGGTGCTGTGGACGCGTCTGCTGTCGCTGGGTCTGGGGAGCGAGACACTGGGCGTGCTCGGGGTCCTCGCCGGATTCTTCGCCGGGATGGCCCTGGGTGCGTGGGTCCTGCACGACCGAGTTCGCCGCAGCCCCGATCCCCTGGCTTTATTCGTCCGCCTCGAACTCATCGCCGCAGCCTTTGCGGTGGCCTCGCCGTGGATGCTGCACGGTCTAATGGACACGCTGGCCGCGACCGGCGATTCCGTCAGCGGGCCCGGAGTCGTCCGCGCCATCCTGATCGGCGGGGCGCTCTTGCTCCCGGGATCGTTCTGCCTGGGCGCAACGTTTGCCGCGCTCGCCGAAGACCAACGCCGTCGCAACGCCAGTGAGCCTTCGGGTCGCGGGTTGGCGCGCCTGTACGCCGCCAACACCATCGGCGCTACGGCGGGGGTTCTGCTCACCGTGCACGTGGTCCTTCCCGCGGTCGGTATGGGGATGGGGGCCGCGGTGCTGGCCGCGTGCGGCGTGATGGCCGTCATGGTCGCGCGC
>JAESSZ010000017.1 GCA_016763875.1 Nannocystaceae bacterium | reverse complement strand
GGCCGAGGAGGAGCATCGGGTGCTGTGCGCAGAAGTTCGCCGGCTGCGCGAGCTGCTGTCGGCGCTCGGAAAGTACGAGCCGCCGTCGTGACCCTCCGCGACGAATTCACCGACCTCGACGTGACGCACCAGAAACGCTACCGCCTGCGGCTCGACCGAGACGGCCTCTGCACGAAAGATCGGGGCATCGTCTCCGTCACAGCCGGCTGAAAGCGCCAGTAGACCCAGCAAAATGCGTTTCATCAGCAGTCCTCGTTGTTCCCTTGCGTGGTCCAGCCCGGCGGCGGAGACGATGGTGCTTCGATCAGATCGCCAAGAGCGTTGACGTTCGAGATGCACAACGACGCGTTGTGGTTGATCGCCAGGATGTTCCCGACACCAACGACGCCAACCAGTCCGTCGATACTGATAAGGCTTGGGTTGTCGCGAATGATGAAGTCGCCGAACACGTACTGGAGGCTCGATAGCCCCTCGATGCGCTCAAGCGATTCGTTGTTGGCGATGATGAGATGGTGCCGCAAATAGTGTGGGTTACTTGGATCCCCTGAAGGGATCTCCGTGTCGCCCAGTTCTGCGACCTGCGTCAACGCGTCGAAGCTGACCAGCGCGTCGTTGTCCACGATGATGATGTCGCCACCGACCTCCTCCACCCAAGCAAGGCCGGACACATCGAGGAGACTGTCGTTGTCGTAGATGTGGAGATCGCCGGTGATCCGTCGGACACACTGCAGAAAGGACAGATCGGTGTCCGGGACCCGGTAGATGACCAGGCTGCCGTCTACAACGGTGACCCCCTGGAGCTTGTCGCGTTCGTCCAGCGTCGTGCCGTCGATGTGCAGCCAGCGGTCCTGCACCGTGCCCTCCACGCAGTCCGGGGGTGATGGCGGTTCCGCTTCCGTTGTCGCCAACCCGTCTGCGGACGGTCGGCCCGTGCTTGACGAGCGATCCGTGGTGGTCGGAGCGCTATCGGTGGTGGTCGGCGCGCCATCGGTGGTCGTCGACGATGTGTCGGTCGTCTCGGTCGCGGCGGGACTGTCGCCCAACGTCGGCCCGCAACTCACCTGCAGACCCAATACGGCGGTGAATGAGAACGCCATCCTCATTCTTCCAATATACCATGTCGCCAACATATATCACTATCGTTTCATCGGAACGGGAGCCCAGCGACAGTCGTCCACGTCCTCGCCGGGCGATGCGCAGCACTGCAGGATATGGGCGCGCGCATCCGCGAAGGTGGCTTCCCAGTCGGCGTACTCGGGATCGACTGCGGTCGTGTTGGGCATCCAGTAGGCGAGTTCCCAGTGCTGGTTGCCCGGTTCGATGGCGTCGTGCACCGCTAACTCGTAGGTGGGTCGTTTATGCTGCCCCATCGCATCCGGGGCGAAGGATGTGCAGGTACCCTCACTACCCAAGCGATGGCACGAGGTGCACGGGTTGGCCCTGCGCGAGATCAGGTGTTGGGTCCCCGTCGCACGAGGCTCACGGCCGAGGCCGACGAGATGATAGGGCCCCTTGTCGGCGGCGATACTGTCCCAGGTCGTCGATCGCAAGTACGGGGTGTATAGGAACGGGTCGTGATCGTGGCAGGTGACGCAACTCGATCCGTCGTGATAGCCGAACAGCGCGACGAATCGCGCGCGCTCATCCTCGGTTGCATCGAGCATGTCGATTGGAGGTGCGTCGTCGTCGTGGATGACGTCGTTGACATCGTCCCAGAAGCACGTCGCTCCGGTCCGCACGTTGTGCCCGATGACCGCCATGTCTTCGTAGACCACGGCGCCGTCCACCTCAAGATAGGGGTCGCGACAGACCCAGTATAACTCGGCATCGCCGTGGCGAATGTGTCCCAGTTTGCTGCCCTGCCGACAAGATCCGGTGAGGAGCGAAGGGTTGGCACAGTGCGTTGCCGCGGGGGTACTGGGCTCAAGCACGTACTCGGCGTCCGACAGTGCCGCGTGGTACGTAATGATCGACTCCGCGTTCTTACACTGGAGTTCCTCGACCGTGGGAAGCCAATCGTCGAGCGCGACCTTGCAGCGGCACGAGTGACACATCGCGATGCCGGCCTCGCTCTCGATGTCCGCGCAAGACTCGACGCAGGGGTCGGCGGGCTCCGGCTCTCCTGTCGATCCTGGGTTGGGAAGGTCCGGTGCCGCGCCCGCGCTGCTCCACCCCGAAGTCTGGTCCTCGTCCTCGACATCGGGGCGATCGTTCGAGTCAGTGTCGGGACCGCGGCACGCAACAACGCTCAGCAGCGCGAGGGAGATCCGGGAGCAATCGAGCACGGACAGACAGCGTGGGTACAGCCACTGCACCGCGTTCACCCCGGCACGCCGCAGACACCGACGAGCTCCATGCCGGGCGGTGCGTGGCCTTCCTGGTACCAGGGCAGACAGTCCATCGCCGAATCCAGATCGCTGCACTCGGTCGTGCCCAACTCGCACATCGGCGTGCAGCAGCCGCCGCCATCACAGTCAGGCACAAGCTCGGGGTGCCAGCAGATCAGGCCGGGATCGCAGACGTTGATGAACCGGCACGGGTCCCCGAACGCGCCCGATTCACCGCCTACGTCCGGCAGGCAGCTGAACCCGCCGCTCTCCGGATAGCACGCCTGCCCCAACGGACAGTCTTGCGCGACGGGGCAGCACAGGTCCAGACACAGGGGGAAGTCGCGCGGCCCCCCGCACAGCGTCTCTGGATCCTCGCAGATCGGGTTGTCCGCGGTGCCCTGGCAGTACGCTTTGCAGACCCCCAAGTCGGTACTCGGATTGACGTCCCAGCACAACGCCCCAAGTACGCACGAGTCCATCCCGCTAGCGGCACCCCCTTCGACGCGGCATTGCTCGCCGACCTCGTCGGGATCGTTATCAAGTGCGAAACATCGGGTGGCGTTCCAGGTCCCGCCGTCACTTGCCCAGATGTTGCACTTGTGGCCTGGTGGGCACTCCTGCGTTCGCAGATCGCATTCGTACGTGCCGCCACTATTGCCGTCGGGCGTGAGGAGGAAACTAACTGGGGAGTCGTCCGGACCACCCGTATCGTCCGAGTCTTCGTCGCGCTGCGGACCAGGCGCGTGCTCGGTCATCGCCGTGGCGCTGTCAGTCTCGGTTAGCGTTGCGGTCGTAGTTGCCCTGGTGTCCTCCTCGCTCGTTGTGCTCAGGAGGGCAGGGGACGCGTTGCAACCCAGGACGGCCACCAGGAGAATTGCGCTGAACGTCGAACTGGTGCAGACGGACATGCATCTACAATAAAACTATTAAAACCAACATTTCAACACTGATTTTACGATTATACCTAATTTATTGTACTCTCCCCGAGCGCGCGCTGCCCCTTGGACTTGCGGCCGAACACCAGCGAGCTTCCACCCGCCAAAGGGTAGACTCCGGCCCGGATCTGATTGGTGTCCGTGCACGATAGTGAGCCGAGCACCGGGCGGCCAGCGCCGACTGCTACGGCCGCGCTGGCACAAGGCCGGCCCGATGAGCGGCGGGATGTCGGGGCTGACTTGGCGATGGCGCGGGTGCGCGGCGCTCTGTTCAGGCGTGCCGTGACGGCGCCGAAACTTGGGCGCTACAACGTGCTTCATCAGTTGGGCGCGGGTGCGCACGGGGTTGTGTACGCGGCCTACGACGACCGCCTCGATCGCAAGGTCGCTATCAAAGTGGTGCACAGCGACTGTGCTCCCGACGAAGTTGTCGACGTTCAAGCGCGTCTCATGCGAGAGGCGCGGGCGCTTGCCAAACTCACTCACCCCAACGTCGTCGCGATTTACGATGTCATGCCCGTGGAGACCGACGCCGACGGTCCGGTCACTCGGGCCGAGGTCATGCTCGCGATGGAGTACGTCGGCGGCAAGACGCTGCGGGAGTGGGCGGACTGTGACTCTCACCCTTGGCGCGAAGTCCTTGCGGTGTATCGGCAGGCCGCGCAGGGGCTGGCGGCTGCGCACGCGCATGACCTCGTGCATCGCGACTTCAAGCCCGCCAACG
>JAESSZ010000146.1 GCA_016763875.1 Nannocystaceae bacterium | reverse complement strand
GCTACGCAGGGCGCTCCACAGCTCGGCCACGGACCTGCCCTCGCCTTGGCCCGGGCGAGCCTTGTACAGAAACAACACCAGGACGAAGGCGACCAGCGTCATGCCGGCTGCGAACAGGTTGAGGGCGATGAGTCCTTCGTTGCCCATGTTTTCGCGCAGGGGCTTGACGATCGTCTTGCCGCCAAACGCTCCGATGTTCACAAGTGCGTAGAAGATCGAGTAACCACGGGCCCGGTTGGCGGCGGTCGTCTCCTTGGCGACAGTTGCGGTGATCACCGACTTGATGAACGACCCGCCAACCATCACGAACGTCATGACGGGGACGAACAGCCACTTGTGGTGGGTGTTCTCGAGGCCGGTGAACGTGACCTCGCGGCCGTAGCTGACCAGGCCCGCACCCTCGAGTAGGGTGGGCAGCAACCACATGCCGCTGTAGCCCTAGGTGAGCAAGCCGAACGCCAGGAGCAGCGCTCGGCGAAATCCGATGCGGTCCGCATAGGCGCCGCTAAACGTCGGCAAGAAATACAACCCTGCCGAGAACGTGCCCGAGACCATCGCGGCCTCGATGTCGGTGAAGCCGAGGATCCGGCTCAAGTACAGCGTGATCGCAATGAAGACGCCGTACCAGGCCGCGCGCTCCAGCAGTTCGACCATGTTGGCCGTCCAAAATGCGCGGGTGTACTTGGGCTCATCCCCCATGCGGCCGCACGCTAGCAGAGACGGAGCACGGGCGTGGCTTCGTCGCCGATTGTCCCGCAACCTACGCGAAACAATCGGCGCCGAGCCTTATGTGCCTACAGGCACTCGGCGAACAGTGGACCGACGCAGGCGTTCTCTTGCGACAGGGTCGTGGACCCGAAGTAGCCACTGGAGAACGTCGTGTCAGTGACCGAGAACGACGCGAGCTCGAACGAGTCGCTATCACGCGTGACGGTGATGTCACTTCCGGTCGCCCGGTACTCGATGGCGATCGAGTAGGTCTCGGTCGCCTCCCAGCCCGCCGTTGTCGTCTCGGCCGGACCGAGCAACAGTTCCGACTGCGGGGTGTCTGCCGGACAGTAGACATCCTCCGGGTTCATTGCCGCCAGAGTTGGCGCTTCCACACGCTTGACCACGATGCCCGCGGGCGTTGAGCAGCCGAAGAAGTTCTGCTGCCCCTGTTTCCAGACCAGCGAGTAGAAGTTCGACTCGTCCTGGGCACCCCAGACCAGACCGACCCAGTCGTTGTCGCTGGTTGCCTGAGTGATGCCGACCGTGCCAACGAGCCGGGTTTCGCTGAACTCCACGCCAGTGCACAAGTGCAGCCCGAAGTCGTTGTTCCCGCTCTCGCACGCCCGAGCACCGCCTTGGTCGTAGGTCACCGTTGCCGGCCCTGCAGTGACGTAGTCGGCCCCGAACAACGTGCAGTTGTTCTCGAGATCGAACGGCGTGTTATTGACGACGACTACGGTGTCTTCCGCCTGGTTTGAACCGTCGTCCGCCGTGACGGTGTAGGACGCAAACCCAGCGGGAGTGACGTTTGTGGACGCCAGGTTCGGATTGGCGACCGTGCCATCGTCGGGTGTCCAGGCGTAGGTGTATGGCCCGCCCGAGCCACCGCTCGCCACCGCTGAGACCAGCACCGGACCGCCAACCGATTCGGAACACGCGGGTGCCGCAACGACGGACAGCAACTCATTGCAGGTCAACGAGACCGCATCGCAACCCTGCGAGATGCAGTCCCCAGCGACGAGGCAGTCCTCGCCGGGCTCGCAGGTTGCCCCGCAAGCGCCGCCACAGTCTTCGTCGGTTTCGTCGCCGTTTAGGATCCCGTCGATGCACGAAGCGGGGGTGCAGGTATCGGTCACCGGGTCGCACACCAGCGAGATGCAGTCCGAAGCCAAGACGCAGTCGTCGCCGTCGTCACAGGCACCGCATACGTCACCACCACAGTCGACATCGGTCTCGTTGCCGTTTTGTACCAAGTCGTCGCAGGCAGGAGGGGTACAGGTGTTGGTCACCGGGTCACAAACCCCCGACTCGCAGTCGCCCCCATCCGTGCAGCCTTCGCCGTCCTCGCACGCCTGGCACGAGCCGCCACAGTCGACGTCGGTCTCGTCGCCGTTGAGCACGCCGTCATTGCAGTTCGCGGCCTGACATTCCTCGTTGAGGCAGACCACGGAGATGCAGTCAGCCTGCAAGACACAGTCTTCGCCGTCGTCGCACGCCGGACACACGCCGCCGCCACAGTCGACATCGCTTTCCAGGCCGTTGTGCACCAGGTCGTCGCACGTCGGGTCCAGGCACATTCCGTTGTCGCAGACGCCACTGATGCAGTCGTCGTTGTCGTCGCACTGCTCGTCGGTGCCACACGGCGCGCAGTCGGGGCCACCGCAGTCCACATCGGTCTCGCCACCGTTGAGCATTCCGTCGCCGCACGTCGCGGCTTCGCAGATTCCGGCCGCCTCGTCGCAAACGCCGGATTCACAATCGGAATCCTGCTCGCATCCTCCGCCATCGGGACACGTGTTGCAGTTAGGCCCACCGCAGTCGACGTCGGTTTCGCCCTGATTCTGGATGCCATCGTCGCACGCAGCGGGCGTGCAGGTCATCGCGATCGGATCGCAGATCTCAGAGATACAGTCGGTGCCGAGAAGACACTCTTCGCCGTCATCACATGGCGCACATTCTTCGCCACCGCAGTCGACGTCCGTCTCGCTGCCGTTCTGCACATTGTCGTTGCAATCTGTGGGTACGCAGATCCCCTCGTCGCACACGCCGGAAGCGCAGTCCGAGTTCTCCGTGCAGATGCCAGGCTCGTCACAAGGCGGGCAATCCTCACCGCCGCAGTCAACGTCCGTCTCGTTGCCGTTGGGCGCCCCGTCGGTACACGTCGGTGCCGAACAGGTCTCGTCCTCGCCGCAGACGAGTTCGACGCAGTCCAGAAAGACGAGACACATCTCGCCGACCTCACAGGTGGCGCCGCATTCCGAACCGCAGTCGAGGTCGGTCTCGCCCCCGTTCTGCACGCGGTCGTCGCACGCTGGCGGAAGGCAAACGCCCCCTTCGCAAACGCCGCTTTCGCAGTCCCCAGCGTCCTCGCACGCGCCTCCCGGAGGACACGCGTCGCAGTCGCCGCCACCGCAGTCGACGTCGGTCTCATCGCCGTTTTGCACGCCGTCGTCACAGGTCGGTGCCTCGCATGTGTCGTCGTCGCCGCACACACCAGACTGGCAATCGGTCGCGCCGCCGCAGCCCTCGCCCGTATCGCATTTCGTCTCGCACGAGCCGCCGCAGTCAACGTCGGTCTCGTCGCCGTCCTGCATCTCGTTGTCACAGGATGGCTCGGCACCGGTATCCGTCGCCGGACCGGTGTCTGTCCCCGTGTCCGTACCACTGCCCTCCGCACTGGCGCTGCCACTGCTGTCGGGGTCTGTCTCGGTCGCCGTCGCATCAGCACCATCGGTGGTGCCAATACTGTCCGAGTCCGTGCCCGCACCAGTAGCCGCGGGACAGTTCCCGTTGTCCTCCTGCAGCAGCCCATCATCCGTGCATGGGTCCGCACAACCGCTCACCCACACAGAGCCGGCAAGTACCGAACCCACTACGATCTGTCGTTTCGTCATCATGGCGTCCCCTCACTAAGTCCCGTCAATCCAAGAGTTTGAACTCGATGCGCCGGTTCTTGGCCCGGCCCTTCCTCGTCTTGTTGTTCGCACGTGGCTCGTCTTCGCCCGCACCACGCGTCTCAAGTCGCGACCCATCGATCCCAGCATCAACCATGTACTGTTTGACGGAGTCTGCACGCCGTTTCGACAGCTCGCGGTTGTACCCGTCGTTGCCCTTGCTGTCGGTATGACCACTCACCTCAAGTCGGAGCGTGTCGTACTCCTTGAGCAGCTTGATGGCCTTGTCGAGCTTAGGCTGAGACTTCGCCTTAATCGTCGCCTTGCTGGTGTCGAAGTAGATGCCCTCGATCACGCCTGTGAACAGCTTGACTGCCTCCGGAATCTCGTCCGGGCACCCGTCCTCATCCTCGAACTTGTTGACTGTCTCTGGCTCGTCGACGCACTTGTCGTCGGGATCCATGATCCCGTCACCGTCGGTATCCGGGATCGGACAACCATCGTACGCCTCAACACCGGGCTCATCGACACACTTGTCGTCCGGATCGAGGATGCCATCGCCGTCGGTATCCGGGATCGGGCAACCGTCGTACGCCTCGACACCGGGCTCGTCGACGCATTTGTCGTCCGGATCGAGGATGCCATCGCCATCTGTGTCTGGAATCGGGCAACCGTCGTACTCCGAGACCCCAGGAACGTCGATGCACTTGTCGTCGGGATCCATGATCCCATCACCATCGCGGTCGCCGGGCCCAGGCTTTGGTTTGTGACGCTTGCGACCCAGGGTGAGAGAGAGCCCCAACAGCACCTCTGGCGAGTGCACAACGCCGTCGCCCACGCCACGCTGCGCTGTAAGTGTGTCGCGCACGTCCAGTCGCATGGCGACCCAGCGATTGAAGAAGATCTTCACACCGCCGCCAAAGTGAAAGCCGAAGTCGATATCGTTGCCCAGCGCATCGCGGTCGCTGCTCACGCCGAGGCCCGAGACACCCGCCATGGCGAACGGTGTCACGCTCCAGCGGGGAATCTGGGCGATGAGGTGACCGCGCGCCGCCCACATAAGGGTGGAGTCGCCAGCGTCGGTCTCGGTCGGTAGCACCGCTCCTTCTGCCTCAAGACCAAACATGCGGGCTGGGAAGTACGCGAGCCGGCCACCGACCTCGGGAGCGAAGCCGCGCGGTTTCTTGAAGCCACCGTCGGGCAGGTTCAAGTCAAACTCGTACAACTCGAGGTCGGGGTGCGGAAACATCACACCCCCAAAAACCCCCAGTTCGACCTGGTTGCGCTCTGGCGCCCAGCGCTTGATCCACTTCTGGTCGCCGCGGTCTTTCTTCTTGGTCTTCTTCTTTTTCTTGTCGCCTTCAGCGGAGCCTTTGGCACCTGAGGCATCAAGGGACGCAGATGCGCCCGGGGCAGCGGCCGCGTCCGATTGGCCGGCCAGGGCGGTAAGAGCAAGAGCAATGAGGGGAGCGTTCACCGACGGGCGTCGCATTCGTCCTAGGTGTTAACAGCGAGGCCCGCGCATGGCAAACAAACGGCAAGGGGCAAAATGCCCCGTAGGCTGCCGTGCAACGACAATTCGCGGCACGGGCTCCCGTTGGCGCCCGCCTTAGCGACCGGTGAACACAGCGGGCTTCTTGTCGAGGAACGCCGTAACGGCTTGACGGTGATCCTCCGTGTTCTGAACCATGCCTTGGTACGTCGCGGCGAGTTCGAGCGCCGAGTCAACGTTGGCGTCCCAGCTCCGGTAACACGCGCGCTTGGTCAGCCTCACTGCCAGCGGCGCGTTGGCTGCGATCAGATTCGCGGTCTCGTACGCCGCGTTCATCAAGGCCTCGCGTTCGACCACTTGTGTCACGAGGCCGATGCCCAAAGCCTCTTGGGCGTTCACCACTCGACCCGTCAACATCAGTTCGATTGCGCGCGGAAGACCAACGGTTCGCGCGAGGAAATATGCCCCACCATCTCCTGGAACCAGACCGATCTTCACGAACGTCGAGCCCATCTTGGAACTTGCAGCCGCAATGCGCAGGTCGCACATACACGCGAGGTCGAGGCCCGCTCCGATCGCCGCCCCGTTGATCGCCGCAATGATCGGTTTGTCGCACTCGGCCAACCGCCTGGGGACACGCTGGATCCCGTCGATGTACTGCCGCCGCAGTGCGACCGCCCCCCCCTCAAACATGCCAGACCCCTCGCGCATCGCCTTGAGGTCACCCCCGGCGTGGAACGCCTTGCCCTCCCCCGTCAGCACAATCGCGCGGATCGTGTCGTCTGCCTCGGCGGCATCGAGCGCCGCAACCAAGCTCGCCACCATCGCCGCGC
>JAESSZ010000016.1 GCA_016763875.1 Nannocystaceae bacterium | reverse complement strand
TCGCGGCTTTGAGATCGGCGAGGGATTTGCTGCCGCGACCATGCGCGGTTCGACCCACAACGACCCGCTGCTCGCCGATCCGAAGCGCGAGCGAAGCACCGACGGCATCGCCACGGCAACGAATCACTCGGGCGGGATTCAGGGCGGGATCAGCAACGGAGAAACGATCCGGCTCGCGGTGGCGTTCAAACCAGTGGCTACGATTTTCAGCGAGCAGCAGACCGTCACCCGCGACGGAGCGCCCGCCGTGCTGCGTCTACGGGGACGACACGACCCCTGCGTGCTCGCTCGCGCGGTGCCTATCGTCGAGTCGATGGCCGCCCTCGTGTTGTGCGACCATTTGCTGAGGCGGCTCGGAGCGCGCGCCGACGATATGACCCGGTTCACCCCCGGACGCTCCCCCCCCTGACCCACCATGGCGCTGCAGCTTCTCCCGTCCTCAGAGGACCGTCCGCCCGACACGGGCACGTCGCTCGGCGGCCCCCGGATCCTCGCAAGCGGTGCACCGGTCTCGCCCGGTCCAATCCCGCCAGACCTCGCCAAGCACCTGGTCTTCGGCGAGGCCCTCATCTGGTGGGGCGACAAAGATCGCATCCACTACGGCCCCGCGCTCATGGTGCTCGGCGTCGCGGTTTCCATCCTCGGTTTTCTCAGTCTTCTGGCGCCCGAGTTCTGGCTATTACCGCCCGGGGACTTGGTGGGGCCACTCGGCGTGTTCTTGTCTCCTGCAGTGTTCGCCATAGTCCGCGAACGGCTCAATCAGCGCGCGGTACTCGTGACCGACACCTGCGTCGTCGACATCGACCGCGAAGGCCGCTCGTCGCGACTGCCATTCGACAAGATCCGCAGCGTAGGACGTGACTTCATTCGCGGGGGTGTTCGGCTGCAGGCCGGCTCGACGCGGCTGCTGATCCCACCGCAACTGACCGAGGACGCACGCCGCGCCGTCGCCTCACAGTTGCGCGGGCGGCCGTACCACTCTGAGCTTGAAGATCCGCTCGGATGGATGCCTTGAGCGCGGCGGCAGCGACACCGCCACGCAAGGCCCTGTCCGGCGTACAGCGTATCGTCATCAAGCTCGGCACCGGCGTCGTCACAAGAGACGGTGTGGAGCTCGCGCTGGGACGGCTGTACTCAATCGTCGAGGACATTGCGGCTCTGATCGCGGCAGGGCAGTCAGTGCTCCTGGTGTCCAGTGGCGCGGTCGGTATGGGTCTGCGCGCGCTTGGTCATCGCCAGCGACCAACCTCGCTGGGCCAGCGGCAAGCGTACGCAGCGATCGGCCAGGGCAAGCTGATGGCGCTGTACACCCAGGCGTTTGCTCAGGAAGACATCACGGTCGCGCAAGTCCTGCTCACCCAAGAAGACCTCGCTGACCGCGACCGTGCTCTGTGCCTGCGCACCACGCTGACCCGCCTGCTTGAACTCGGGACGCTGCCGATCCTCAACGAAAACGACAGCGTGAGCGTCCGCGAACTCATCGAACATCGGGACGACAGCCCCAGCGACGCTGGCGACGGCAACCATCAATTCGCGTTTGGTGACAACGACGGTCTGTCCGCGCGAGTCGCGATTGGCATGGACGCCGACCTACTCGTACTGATGAGCGACGTCGATGGCGTGTGTACCGGCAACCCGAGCGTCGACCCCGACGCGCGGCGTATCGCGGAACTCCGTGGGATCGACGAGGCCACTTTGGCGCTGGCGTCGGGCGCGTCGGCCGGGGGAACCGGCGGGATGCTCAGCAAGCTGCAGGCGGCACGGACCGCAGCCGAGGCGGGAACCGCCGTGTTGATCCTCGACGGCGGCATGCCGCGCGCGTTGGCCCGGGCGATGGCGGGCGAGGATATCGGCACCATCGTGTGGCCCACCACGCCCCGTAAGGCCCGACGGCAACGCATCGCCCACGGTCGGCCACAGCGCGGCGCCCTGGTGATCAACGACGGAGCGCTCGCGGCCCTCGTGGAGCGCAAGGCCTCGCTACTGCCCGTCGGTGTCACGGCGGTCGACGGCGCGTTTGTCCGCGGCGACGTGGTGGAGATTCGCGATGTCTCGGGCCGCGTGCACGGCCGCGGAATAGCGAACTACGACGCGCCGCAATGCACGGCGCTGGCCGGGCACCGCAGCGAGGACATCGACCGCGTCGTCGGATTCCGCGGCGACGATGCCCTGGTGAGTCGCGACAACCTGGTGTTGTCGGAGGTCTGAGTCGGTTTGCTCGTGCACCCCCGCCGCAGACGGGGGACGTGTACGATGCGCCCCACTGATGTCTGTTTGGCTTCTGCTCATCGGCGTCTTGGCGGTATCAGGCGCCATATTCATCGGCGTTAGCTGGGTGTGGACCTCACCGTTGACCGCGGGCCGCCGTATCCGCGAGAGCGCCGCGCGCAAGGTCGTCGGGAAAAAGTTGTGGGGTCGTGTGCTGGGCAACATGGTCATGTCCATGGCGCTGGTCTTTACGCTGACCTACCTCGCCTACCCATGGCTCATCGATGAGACCGCGAGCGCGTCGCTGGGCGGGTTGGCGCACGCTGTGGTCATCCTGCTGGTCTACGACCTCTTCTATTACTTCCTGCACCGCAAAGCGTTCCACGGCGTGTCGTGGCTCAAGCGAGTCCATGCAGTGCACCACGTTGTGCGCTCGCCGACCGCCTTGGAGAGCCTGTACCTGCATCCGGTAGAGACATTCCTGGGACAAGCGTTGCTGACGATCGTCGCGTGCGTGCTTGGGCCCGTTGCTCCCGCGACGTACGCCGTGATCCTGTTGGTGCATTCGACGCTCAACATCCTCGTGCATGCGGGTCTGGACCTCCCGTTTTTCCCATTCCGCGCGCTGAGCTACCTCGCACGCAAGCACGCGACCCACCACGTCAGCATGCGGGCAGGCAACTACGCCTCGCTCACGCCGCTGTGGGACCTGCTGTTCGGCACGGCGGAGTAGCGAGGGGCGCGTGCGCCACCACGCTGGCCCACCACCTGGATGTCGCGCGCTGCGCTCGTGTCCGCTGCGGGACGTGATGCTGCGGTACGATGACCCATGGCCGACGAAGTCCGTGAAATCGCTCGTGCCGCCCGCCGAGCGGGCAAGCAGCTCGCCCGCAGACCAGGCCCGGAGCGGCGCTCGATCCTACTGGCACTCGCCGATGCCCTCGGTCGCAGCGAGGCGCGCCACGACCTCGCGGCCGCCAATGAACAAGACCTAGAAAGCGCGCGGGACTCCGTGGCTGGGGGCGAGCTCTCCCAGGCGCTGTTCGATCGCCTGCCACTGACCACTGAAAAACTCGAAGGGCTCTGCGACGGCCTCGTTCACCTCGCGGGGCAGAAGGACCTGATCGGCGTCGCGACCCTTACGCGTGAACTCGACAACGACCTGATCCTGACGCGGGTCACGTGTCCGTTGGGCGTGCTCGGCGTCGTGTTCGAAGCTCGCCCCGATGCTGTGCCGCAGATCACAGGCCTCGCCCTGCGCACCGGCAATGCCGTCATTCTCAAGGGCGGCCGCGAAGCACAGCGGACCAACGCCGCGCTCGTCGCATTGATCCGCGCCACGTTGGCCGCTCAGGGCATGGATCCGGCAACGGTCACGCTGCTCGAAGGACGCGAGCAAGTCGACAGCCTGCTGAAACAAGACGGCCTCGTTGACTTGGTCATCGCGCGTGGCTCGGGCGCCTTCGTCCGGCACGTTCGGAGCAGAACCAAGATCGAGGTGCTGGGACACGCCGAGGGGCTGTGCCATTTGTTCTTGCACGCCTCGGCCCACCCACGCATGTCCGCAGCGGTGGCCGTCGACGCCAAATGCTCCTACCCGGCCGCTTGCAACGCGATCGAGACCCTGTTGTGGGCTCCGGGGGCCGAAGAGGCGCTCGGGTTGTCGATCGCCGCGTTGCAAGAGGCGGGCGTCACTGTGCGTGGCTGCGAACGCACCCGCGCCCAACACCCAGATCTCCAAGAGGCGACTGAGGCCGACTGGAGCACCGAGTACGGGGACCTCACACTGTCGATCCGTGGTGTGGATGGCCTGCAGCAGGCCGTCGAACACATCGAGCGGTACGGCTCACGCCACACTGAAGCAATCATTGCACAGGACCCTGACGCCGCAGCCGCGTTCGTCGCAGAGGTCGATGCGGCGGGCGTATTCCACAACGCCAGCACACGTCTCGCGGACGGCTACCGCTACGGCCTGGGCGCCGAGGTCGGGATCAGCACGGGCAAACTCCACGCACGCGGTCCGGTGGGTGTGGAGGGACTCGTCACCTACCGTTGGCTACTCGAAGGGGTGGGCCACGTTGCCAGCAGCTACGGCCCGGGAAAACGAAAGTTCACCCATCGCCGCATGTAGCGCGAAACGCCTTGGGCGGGACGCGCGCAGCCACGAACGCCAGCGGGACGCGCTAGACTCCTTCGGCGGTACTCGCCGGACGTAGCAACCGGCGCAGGGTGGGCACTTCACATGATTCGGACTACAGAACTCAAGTTGGCATCCGTGGCGCTTTTTTTCGTGGCTGGATGTCCAGCCGACGACAGCGGCGGCAGCGGCGAGTCAGACTCAACCGGAACTTCCACGGGGGCCACGACGGCCGTCATGGAGACCAGCACGACGGTCGTCACGCCGGACGACACCACCACGGGCGAGCCCACCGACGAAACGACGACCGGAGGCGAAAGCTCGACCGGCGCAAGCGACAGCACAACCGCCGCCGAAAGCTCGACCGGTGAACCAGCCGGACTTGCCGATATCGACATGCTTGTCGTGCAGGACGTCATCACCGACTCCGCCTATACGCAAACGGTGACGTTCGCCAAAGACTCGTGCGCACTCGAGGAAGCGTGCGTCACCGGCTCGGGTCCTCGACGACTGCTGCGGTTTGACACCTGGACCCCCAACGTCGGCGAGAGCGATCTGATCGTGGGTAGTCCGGAGAACAACCCCGAGCTATTTGAGTTCGCCCCGTGTCACAACCACTTCCATTTCCTGGACTACGCCAACTATCGGCTGCTGGACAGCAAGGGAGAAGTCGCGGCGATCGGCCACAAACAGTCCTTCGCGCTGATCGACTTTGAGCCCTACCTGCCGGACGCCGGACCGCGACAGTACCCGCTCGACGACGGGACCCAAGGGATCAGCACCGGGTGGGCAGACATCTACGGCGCCTATCTCGACTGTCAGTGGGTCGACATCACTGGGGTCGAGCCGGGCGAGTACACCCTTGAGATCCACGTCAACCCGGAGGAGCACCTGGTCGAGGCCTCCTACGACAACAACATCGCGCTCATCTCGGTCACAATCGGCGAACAGGACGACGTTGGACCCGTGCTGCCCGCACCGGACGAGTGGACGTGCCCCGAGGACTTCTACTCGAGCAACGACGGGTGTGATTGTGGCTGCGGCGTCGTGGATCCCGACTGCGACAACCCGACGGCGGCCGCGTGCGACTACTGCGACGCAAATGGCGCGTGCTCGACGGACTGCACGGACATCACTGCGGCCAACAACGCGACCTGCGACTAGGGCGTGCAACGCAACGCAACGCTCGCAGCTGGCCGCACTCTGCTGGCAGGGTGGCTAGCGGCTTGGCTAACGCCCGCTGCGACCGCGCGAGCCCATCCCGTGGATGAGGAGCCAGCAGGTTCTCCGTACGCGGGTCGCCTTACCCTGTATCTCAACCGATGCGACGTGGGGCTTTCGGTGCAACCCGGTGAAGTCTCGGACTCCACGCAGGACGTGTCGAGCCTGCTGAGCGACACCGTGGTGTTCTTCCCCTACCCGCACGGCCAGACGTCGTGGGATGGGGTCTTGGGCCATGTGCGGGGGCTGCTGCGGCCATTCGACATTGAGGTTACCGATGTCGATCCCAGCCCGGCGCCGCACGACGAAGTGGTGGTTTGCGGCAACGCGCTGGAAGCGGGCTACGCAGGACTGCCCGGGGCCGCGGCGCTGCGTTGCGAGCCAAGCCAAAATCCGATGTCCTTCGTCTTCGCCGAAGACGCACCCGCACGCGACCGCGAGCGACGCATCGCCGAACTCGTCGTCCAAGAAGCCGCGCACGCCTGGAGCCTTGACCACGTCGTGGGGTGTGCAGACCTGATGGGATTCGACACCGGCTGCGGACCCAAGACGCTCGTCGACGCCGAGCTCGACTGCGGCACCGACACGGTAAAGATCTGCGCGTGCGGTGGTAAGGAACAAAACTCGTACCATACGATCGCCGCGCTCTTTGGGATCCGCAGTCGCGACGACACGCCGCCCGAGGCTTCGATCACCAGCCCGTCGGATGCGGCTGTCGTCGAACAAGGAGACACGGTCGTGGTGGAGGCGATCGCGTCCGACGATTTTGCGATCGCCGAGGTGGTGCTACTGCTCGATGAGCAACCCATCGCGGCACTGCGCCGAAGCACCTCGGCAAGTTGGCCGGTCTCGGGCCTAAGCGTGGGGCCGCACGTGCTGCAGCTGGAGGCGACCGATCACGACGGGAACACGGCGAGGAGCGAGTCGGTGACCCTGGAGGTCCAAGTGGCTCCGTTAGGTGACAGCTCGGCAGACGACGCATCATCGGGCGAGACATCGGGCGAGACGAGCGACGACTGGGCCGAGGCAGACACGGGCAGCG
>JAESSZ010000145.1 GCA_016763875.1 Nannocystaceae bacterium | reverse complement strand
GGTGAGCGAGGCGGTGTCGGGCCGCGTCGCCCCGCCGAACCAAGCAAACCAGTCCCCAGCGTAGGGCGCGGCGCCCGGGTCTTCGCTGCAGGTGTCGTCGCAGATCGGCGTGCCGAACAACGGTGAGGCCTCGCCCCACGCCGCGTTCGGCGTGCCGAGTTCGAAGCCGCCGTCGGTGAGCACGTTGTCGTTGCACGCCGGATCGTCCTCGGTGTCGTTGGTGTCGGACTCCCCTGCGGTGTCGTCGGGATCTGGGCCGTCGTCCGCACTCGGGCTGTCGCCGGGGGTCGGTGTGGTGTCGAGCTGCCCGGTCTGGGTCGCGCCTGTGAACGGCCCGTCCATCACGCCGCTGGCGGATGTGTCGTCTGCGATCACGATGCAGCCGCCGACGATCCACGGTCCGAGCACCCAGACACCGAGTCGCAGCGTTGATGGCGTGGTATCGCCGCGCGAGCCTCGCCGCGAACACGTCGCTCCGGCCGCTGTCCACCCCAGTCTTCGATCCACTATCACCACGCCATGACCTTAGCCGAGTCGCGAGCGTCCCGGGACGCTAACCGACCCAACAGGGCGATCCTGGCTGCGAGTGGGTCAACCGTGCGCCTTTGTCGCCGCAGGCTCGCCCTAGTATAGTTTCGGCACGTGCGAATCATCGCTTGGCCGGCGACCGACGTAGGTCGCGTTCGCAGTCACAACGAGGACAGCCACCTCGTTGACGACGAGATCGGGTTGTACCTCGTGGCCGACGGCATGGGCGGGCACGCTGGCGGCGCGCACGCGAGCCAGTTGTGCGTGGATGTTGTGCGCCGTGTCGTTCGGCGCGGGCTCGAACAACTCGACGCGGTGTCACCCGGGGACCGCAACGCGGCAATCGCCGAGATGCTGGGCGCCGCAGCGAGCGAGGCCAGCGCGCGGATCTTCGACCAGGCGGCCGCGGACCAAAGGCTGCAGGGCATGGGTACGACGCTGACCGGGCTGCTGCTGTACGGGGAGCGCGGCTACGTCGTGCACGTCGGAGACAGTCGCGCATTCTTGATGCGCAGCGGCACCTGTCGACAGCTCACCAACGACCACTCTTGGCTCAACGAGCAGATCCAAGCCGGGTTGCTCACCGAGGAAGAAGCAGAGGCTTCGGACCTCAAGCACATCATCACGCGCTCGGTTGGGTTCGAGCGGCACGTTGAGGCGGACGTCATTCAGCTCAACGTCAGCCTTGGAGATGCGTTCTTGCTGTGCAGCGATGGGCTGGCGAACTATGTGCCGCCGCAAGAGATCGCCGTACTGGCGCGGGACCACTGGTACGCCGATCTGCCGCAACTGTGCACCGATCTCGCGAACAAGCGCGGCGGCGACGACAACATCACCGTGGTGGTGGCGCTGGCCTGCAACGACGACGACACCCGGCGGCCAGTCCGCGACGGGCAGGTTGCGGTGACCGATACGTTGCCGCCCGGCGTGGAAGTTTAGCCGCCGTTCGTCGAAGTCGAGTCACGCGCGTGGCGCTCGCTCCGCCGCTGGCGACGACGATCCGAGACCGCAACGCGGACGTGTAGTCCAGGGCGCCAAAAACACGGTGAGGAAAAACGGCCTTCGCGAGCGTGCGCTCTCGCTCGTTGCGCGGTGTTATCGTTGCCTCGCGGCGGGAGGAGAACGCATGTGACTCGACCTTCCATACTCGTTGGCGCCGCACTCGTTGGCGCCGCAACCCTGCTCTGCAGCCCGGGCTGCTCCAAGCAAGACTCAACCGGCGATCCCTGGATGGCGACGACGACCGCGGGTAGCGGCGACGACGACGGCGGTGGCGGTACCTGCTCCCTAGACGCCAGTGATCCGCCGTTGGTCTTCAGTGGCGGCGCTGACTCTGCGCCAGGCCGCGTGACCGCGTTGGCGATTGCGGGCGGGACGACGGTCTGGTGTGGCGCAGGATTTGTCGCAACGACCGATGGCTCCGTCGACCTGGTGGGCACCTGCACGGGTCTCACCGTGGTCGACGAAACCACCGTCGCTGCGGTGTCCGACTCCGGGGCGGTTGTACTGGTCAGCGTGGGCAACGCGGTGTCGCTGCTGGCGTCGGCCGAGGTGGGAACGGTGGCCCACGACGTCGCCTACGATGGCGTCTCGTTGGTGGTCGCCGTTGGTGCAGGTGGCGTTGCGAGTTTCGACGCTTCCAGTGGCTCGCTCACTGCCTCCGCCCAGCTCACCACCGCCTTGGACGTGCGCGCATTGGCGGCGACCGCAGACGGGTGGCTCGTTGGCGGCCCGGGACACATCACCGCCCTGGGCAGCGACGGGGCACAGAAGGGTTCGTTGGAGATCCGCGGTAGCGTGACCGACGTCGAGTTTCGCGATGGTCTAGGGCTCGTGGCGCGGGGCCCATTCGGGTTCGATCTGGTTGAGGTGAGTGGCAACTCGGTCACCAGCGTCGGCAATACGCCCACGGAAGGCAGTGCGCTGGACGGGGCGCTACTCGACGGCGCGGCGTTGCTCGCAACGGGGGCTGCCGTGCATCGGTACGATCTGTCGGGCAGCGATGCGGCATTGTCGGCGCGGGTCGTACGCCCGGACGAGGGCCGCCTGGTCGGGGAGTGGGTCGCCGCGGTGGCAGCCTCCGGAGACTCTGCGGTCGCCAGTGTTGGCACCCAAGTTCACGCACTGACGCTGGGTGGCGATAGCGGAGGTGCGGTAGCGCTGCTGCCACGGACGACCACGTCGTTGTTCGGCGAGGGCGACAGCGAAGTCGTCGTGCTCGTTCGCAACGGTGGCAACGCCGAGCTGGTACTGGGCGAGCTCTCCGTGGACGGGGCACTGGCGGTCGCTTCGGTGGAAGGGGGCGAGGCCCGCGACGGTTGCGAGGGGCAGTGGACCGTGCCGCCTGGCGGATCCTTGTTGGTGACGCTGGAAGGCTCGGTGCCCGCGGGGGCGGCCGAGGTCGACCTACGCCTCGCGACCAACGACGCAAACCACGAGGTACTCGCGCTGCCGATCGAGATCAACCGCCCGTCGCTCGCCGTTGGACAACCGGCGCCCGACTTCACGATGATCACTTTTGGCGGTGACGTCATCGATCTCGACACGACGCTCGGGGAGATCGTATTCCTCAAGCTGTTTTCCTACTCGTGACCCACGTGCGCTGAGGAGTTACCTCAGATCGAAAGTGACGTCGTTCCCGAGTACGCAGCCCAAGGGCTTCGCTTCTTCCCCGTCTACAGCGCGGTCGAGTCTGACCGCGGCGCCAATCTGCTCGAGGATTTTGGCGTGACGAGTGATGTCATCGCCGACCCCGAGAGCGAGCTGTTTCGACAATATCGCGTGGCTGGGGCCGTGTTTCCGCTCAATGTCGTCATCGGACGGGACGGCACGGTGGTGCACATCGACAACGCCTTTGGAATCGATGATGCGGTTGCAGCGATCGCGGCGGCGATCTAAGGCTGCGCTTCTAAGACCGCGCTTCTAAGACCGCGCTGCAACCTGGTCCGCGTTCCCGGGGGCAACGGCCTCGCACGCCTCGCGCGGGGGTCGTATGCTTCCCGCGTGCGCGCGATCGATCTCGCCGGCTGGATCGAGCGCCACCGCGACCAGCTTCGGCCTCCGGTGGGCAACGCCCGTTTGTTCGAAGACGGGGACTTCATCATCATGGTGGTGGGCGGTCCCAACCGTCGCCAGGATTTCCACATCGATCCAGGCGAAGAGTTGTTCTTCCAGCTCACAGGCGACATGGTCCTGCGTGTGGCGGATGGTGACGGTGCGCTGTCCGAGGTCGCGGTCCCACAGGGCAGCATGTTTCTGTTGCCCGCTGGTGTGCCCCATTCCCCGCAGCGACCCGTCGATTCCGTGGGCCTAGTCGTCGAACGCAAGCGGTCGCCCGGGGAACGTGACGGGTTGCGCTGGTATTGCGAACGCTGCGAGGCGCCGCTGCACGAGGTGTTCTTCGAACTGCTCGACATCACCACCCAACTCGGGGCCGCCATCCACGCCTGGGAGCGCGAGCCTGCGCATCGCACGTGCGCCGCGTGTGGCCACCGAACTGAGCCGCGGTGATTGCACGAGTCGCCAGTTGGGTGAAGGGGGCGTGGCGTGGGCCATGGGGGCCGGTACTGCGGACGCTCGTCGCCGGGGTGCTGTCGGCGATCGTGTTCGTCGTGGCGCACCCGCCGATGTGGCGTGGCGATGGCCACGGCGTCGGGCTGTTTCCCGGTGGCGCGCTGACGGGGGTGCACTGGGCGGATCTGGCGTTCGCCCGTGCCTCGGTCGCCGACGGCGTGCTGCCACTGTGGAATCCCTGGGATCGCGGTGGCTACGCGTTCTTTGCTGAGCCTCACAGCGGGATGTTCGATCCTGTCACGTGGGCAGTCGTCGGCCTCGGCGTAGTCATCGGTGGGGCGCCCGCGTGGTTGGCGGTGCTCAAGGTGGTGCTGCATTTTGGAATCGCAGGCGCGGGCTTCGCAGCCTTCTTTCGGGAGCGTCGGCTGCCGCCGTGGGCCGTGGCGTTCGGCACGCTGGCGCTGTT
>JAESSZ010000144.1 GCA_016763875.1 Nannocystaceae bacterium | reverse complement strand
GTGTCCTGGGCAGTCGATGTGGGCGTAGTGACGCGTGTCCGTCTGGTACTGCACGTGCGAAGCGTTGATCGTGATCCCACGCTCGCGCTCTTCGGGGGCGCTGTCGACTTCGTCAAACTCGCGCACCGAGCCCCCGTAGACCTGAGCCGCAACCTTGGTCATCGCTGCGGTCAGGGTGGTCTTACCGTGATCGACGTGGCCGATCGTTCCAATGTTGACGTGGGTCTTGAGGACCATTGTCTCTTCGTTCCTTCCAAGTTGTGAGCACCCGACACCTGGGCCCCGATGGCCGATACGGCGACGGGGGCTTGGTTAGTCGGGCCCACCAAAGGCCCGAAATCGAAAAACCCCCTGGCCCAGAGCGGGAGGGGGTTGCTAACGGCAAACGGTCGTTCGCGAGTTACGGCTCAGTCCCTCGAGCTCCAGGCGCGTGTATCCAGACCGGCTGTTGTTAGCCGGGCTGTGCGCGCTGTGAGCGAGAGGCAGAACATCTCGGATACGAGTATAGGTCGCGGCCGACGAACGTCAACCCGCGAGCGTGACACGCAGGCCCCGATTGCTCGCCTGCCTCAGAGTCACGAGAGCGCAGCGCTAGGGTTATCCTCTCCGTCAGATGGCGTCATCCACCAAACGCAGACGGTGGTTGTGGGCGGCAGCGGTCGCGGTCCCAGTTACACTCGTGCTGGTGCTCGTCGCCCTGCAGCGCATGCTTCTATTTCCGAGCGGCGCGGTTCGTACGCACGAAGTCGCTGGTGAGGATGTTCGAGGCATGCAGCCGCTGTGGATCCAGCTCGAACGCGGACGCGTCGAGGCATGGCTGCTGCCCGGCGAAGGTGTGGATGCCGAGCACCCTGGGCCGCTGGTTATTTTTGCTCACGGCAATGGCGAGGCGATTGACCACTGGCCTCCGATTTTGCGGCACTACCGGCAGCTGGGAATCTCGGTCTTGCTGCCGGAGTATCGCGGCTACGGTCGCTCCGGTGGCTCGCCCTCCGAAGACGCGGTGGTCGGCGACTTCGTGACCTTCTACGACCTCGTAGTCGCGCGCCCTGAGATCGATGGCGCTCGCGTCGTGGTGCACGGAAGATCCTTGGGCGGCGGTGTGGTCGGCGGACTGGTCAAGCAGCGCCCCGCCGCTGCGATGATCCTGCAGTCGACCTTCACCTCGGTCGCAGACCTCGCGTGGCAAAACTGGTACGTGCCGCGGTTCATGATCGTCGACACGTTCGACACGCTTGAGGCCGTGCGGCGATTCGACAGCCCCATCCTTATTGTCCACGGCGAAGGCGACCAGCTCATCCCTGTGAGCCACGCTCGCGCGCTGCATGACGCCGCAAGCAACGCCAAACTGGTGCTCTTTGAAGGTGGTCACAACAACACGCCACCCTCATGGCCCGAGTTGTGGCCCGAGATCGACGCGCTATTGGCCGACGCAGGCGTCTTACGGCCCTGACGGTGGTGCGTTGCCCCCGCCCAGGAGCGCGCCCGCCTGTCACGAGGCCCACCGATGCAACGCACTGCGAAATCGGTTGCGCACACCTCGCGGCAGGCAATCGTGAGTAACCGCGCACGCGTGGCAAAAGGCCCGTTGACCGCAACAGACGGCCGGGTATGCTGCCGCGCTCCATGGGCGATACGCAGATGCAAACCGCCGCGTTTTTCCGCGCCGAAGGGGTTCTGTACAAGCAGGGGGTCGTACACGCCGCCGCTTGGATGGCGTCTCAGCGGGCGGGTTTTCGCGAGCGTGCGTTCCGGTTCGGACAGGCTGCACTGGCAGCACCACTGTTCAGCGTGCTTGGGCAGAACGACCGTAGTTTCGGAAACCGTGTCGTGCACCTCGCGTATCGCGGGATGACCGAGGATCGCGTGAACTTACTCGGCGAGGAGTACGCGGACGATGTTCTCAAGGACAAGCTGCTCGATCGCGGTCTTGAGCTCGTCAAGCAGGCGCGCAAGGAAGGGCGCCGCGTCGTTGTGATCTCCGAAGGCGTCTCCGAGATCGTGGAGCCGTTGATGAAGCACGTGCGTGGCATCGACGAAGTCGTGTGCAATCGACTGGAGTACCGGGACAACAAGGCGACCGGTAAGCTTCTCGATCCGCTGGTCGGTGGTCACGAAGGTGGTCGTTGGCTCGAGCAGTATGCGAGCGAGCACAATATCGATCTGGCGCGCTCGATCGCCTACGCGGGTCACGGCCCGGACTTGCTGCTGCTTTCCGGCGTCGGCAAACCATGTGTCGTCAATCCAGACTTCACTCTGCGCAAGGCGGCCAAAGAAGCTGACTGGCCCGTGATGGACTACACGGCCTAAAGGAGTGCGAAGTGAAGCCGCTGTCGATTCGAGAGATTCACGAAGGGCGCCATATTCTGGTCGCGGGTGGTTCTGGCTTTCTGGGGAAGGTCTGGCTCGCGATGGTTTTGCAGCGCATTCCGGATATCGGACGTCTGTACGTGCTGATGCGCGGCAAGGGCCGCGATCCTCGGGTGCGTTTCGAGAAGATGCTGACGGAGAGCTACGTCTTCAAGACCCTGCACGATGCGCTTGGCGAGAGCGCTAGCGAGTACATCTCCCGTCGTGTCGAGATCATCGAAGGCGACGTCTCTGCCCCAGACCTCGCACTCGATCCTGCAATCGCACAGCGGTTGCGCGGGAAACTCGATCTTGTCGTGAACTTCGCCGGGCTCGTCGACTTCAACCCCGACATTCGCGAGGCCGTGTCCGCGAACATTGACGGGGCGCTGTACGTCGCCGACTTTGTCGAATCTTGTGCGAACGCTCGGCTCGTCCACGTCTCCACCTGCTACGTGGCCGGGCATCGCGACGGGCTCATCGAAGAAACGCTGCTTGACGAGTCTCCCAACGGCCAGCCGATGGTCGCGAAAGACGAACTCGCCAACGCGCGCCGGATCATCGGGGAGACCGCGGCTGAGAACGACTCAGCAGAGGTCGAGGCGAAGCTCCATGGCGAGGTCATTGCGCGCATCCAGAGCCGCGGCCAGGACCCGACGCAGAAGCGCGTTGCTGGCATGGTCGGGCGTCTCAAGCGCAAGCGTCTGCGCGGCATGATGTCCAAAGCGGGCACCGATCGCGCACTCGAGCTGGGTTGGCCCAACACCTATACGTACACCAAGGCGTTGGCCGAGTCGTTGCTCGCCGAGCGTACCGAGTTGGTGCACGCGGTGTTCAGGCCCGCGATCGTTGAGAGCGCTCGCGAGTATCCCTTTGGGGGTTGGAACGAGGGGTTCAATACTTCGGGACCGCTTGTCTACATCGCGCAGACTTGGTTTCACCACGTACCTGCGATGCCGGGTAATCCGCTGGACGTCATCCCGGTCGATGACGTGTGCAAGGGACTGCTGGTTGTCGGAGCCGCGTTGCTTGAGAACCAACACAAACCGATTTATCAGTGCGGTACCTCGGACCTGAACCTCTTTCCCATCGATCGCCTCGTTGAACTGTCGGCGCTGGGTAATCGGCGCTACCTCCGGAAGCACGGGGCCAACGCGCTGGAGCGTTTGGTCATGTCGCGCTGGGATACGACCGCGGCCGACCCCGAGCACATGCTCAACCTCGGTAACATTCGTGCGCTGCTCAAGCAGCTTGCTCGCTACTTGCGGCACGGCCGGCCGGACAAGTTGCCAAGCGAGGTGCTTGAGGCCTCAGACAGTCTTGCCGATGCCAGCGACACCGCGAATCGGAAGCTCCGTCAGATCGAGGACGTGTTGGATCTGTTCCAACCGTTCATCCACGACCATTATCTGGTGCTCCGCTGTCGCGCGATCCAGAGCCACACGGTTGTCGAGCCGGAGTTCCGCTTCGCGCCCGAGGAGTTGGACTGGCGGCGGTACTGGATAGACACGCACATGCCCGGTTTGCGGCGTTGGTGTTTCCCGCAGTTCGAGAACACGGAGCGCGAGATCTTCGCGCCGCAGTTCCCATTCAAGCTGATCTCGACGCCTGAGCCGGCCGCGACCGATCAACCCCGCGAAGACGTGGGCTGAGTCCGGTCTGTTTCCGACGAGATAGCGGCTGGGCGCAGCGATGCGGCAGACGCTATGCTCGATAGCGATGCGACGGTTGATATGGTCTGCGACAACCTGGCGGGATCGGCCGGCTTTGCGGGCGACTGGATGGCGTGGCTGAGCAACTCGAACCTGGATGCGGGGCAGCGGATTCCCGGTTGGAGCAATCCCTACGTGCTGCCCGATGGCACGCGAGTGGCGGACGGTTTTTCCGTGCTGGCCACGTACATTTCGATCGACGCGATCTACCTGGCGCACGCGATCGACATGACCGAGGCCGGGGACTATCCCGACCCCGGGACGGCCTGTCCGGGAAGCGGGGGCATCCCGGTCTGGACCTCCACCGATACTCTCGGGCGCTGGGACGGCTACGGGACCTGCGCCGACTGGACCTCGGACGAAATCTTCGCGGAGTCCGCGGACGAAGTGAACCTTGGAGATGCGAGCGAGACGAACTCGTTTTGGACCGTGTTCTGGTGCGACGACTACGACTGCAGCCACACCGCGTCGTTGTACTGCATTCAGATCAACGACAACTGAGGCCGCTCAGCAGTGCGTCGCGTAGAAGCAGTCGATGAGTGCGTCTTCGCTGCATGTGTGACCAAGCTCGAGTGCGCAGGAGTCGAGCTCGAAGACGGTGTCGTTGTCTGAGTCGAAGGCGACCTCGCATTCCCACAGGCACGTCTCGCTGTCGAGCGCGCTTGGGCAATACGCCTCGACGTCGCAGTTGTCGCAGATCCACACGCGGTTAGCACAGGCCGCCGCGCACTGGCCCTCGGAAATGCATGACGCGCCATTGGAGTCGCTGTCGTCGCCGTCCCCACCGTTTGTGTCGGTGCCGTCCGTCTGGCCCCCGCTATCATCGTTGTCGGCATCATCGTTGTTGGCATCGTCATCAGCGTCGTCGGTGTCGCCGTCGAAACACCAACCCCACAGATCGACGCACTCGGGCTCTCCGGTCACTTGGCAGAGTTCTCCGGCTGCGGTGCACTCAGCCACTCCCTCGCTGACTCGGCAGTCGATGTATGGCCCTCCGCAGGTATCCAGCGCGGGGTCGTTCATGGAGTCGCAGTTCACGAGCTCGTCCAAGCACGGGCCGTTGTCACCTTGCGGTCCGTCCTCGTCTTCCGCGTCTTCACCGTCTCCAGCGCCGCTGGGACCCGCGGCATCGGTTCCAGACTCGCTGAGATCCACACACAGGTCACTGGCGCACACGAGGCCCGCGTTGCACGTGCTGTTGGGGTAACAGGCACCTTGCTCGCTTCCGACGCTGGCGCCGTCCGAGCCCCCACAGGCCGCGAGCGGGAGGCCCAGCGCCAAACAACGGAGCCACGCTCTAACGGGCATATAGAAGCGGAGTCTGGTCGGGTTGAGCATCCAATCGCATTGACGCCACATATGGCCGACGGTAGCACTCGGCTGGGGTGACGACACGCACAAGTGGGTGCGTCGCTGGTCAGGTCGGAGAACGAACCCTTCGCTGCGGCACGGAAAAGTAGAAGGGATAGCTGACGACCGCGGGCCTGCGGTTGTCGAGCGACGCCGGAAAACTCCAGCGTTTTATCGCCCGCGCCAGGCAGTTGGTCATTGTCGGATCCCGCACCTCGGAATCGGCCACCACCGCAGCGATCACGGTGCCGTCGGGTCCGATGAGGAACCGCAGGGTGACGCGTCCCTGCAGTTCGGGGTTGTGGCGGAGCGCGCGGTTGTAACAGACGCGCATGTCGTTCTCGTGCCTGCGTACCGTACGCCGGATGTGATGGATTCCGGGGCCCGGGGCAGGCGCAATCCTCCAGCTGCAAGCAGGACCAACGCGGGGGATGCGCTCGCTATGTTCGATGCGCGCTTCGTCCACGACGTCATCGACATTCTCGTCATCGACATTCTCGTCATCGACATTCTCGTCATCGATAGAGTCGGGCAGGGGCGGTGTCGTGCCGTATCCGAAACCGACGCTCGGTCGCCCGTACGCATCCGGGTCCTCGGCGCCAAACCCGGCGTCGTCTTCGGAGACCCAGCCGGCACATGCGGTTGAGGCCACGGCGAGGGTCGCCAGGATGCAGCTCCGGAGTCGGTCGGTCACGATCCCGTGGACACCGCCGCACGAGAGAGGTTCCGGTCTGAGGGGAGATTGTGGCGCCCGCGTTCCCGCTGCGCACGACATTGCGAGAAGGATTGAGTCGAAACGGTGCGCCCGATTCGTGGACGATGTCGGGTTCGGCCGAGACCCCACCCCTGGCAGGGTAGGATGCCGCGGTGAAGGCCAGTCGATGCTCCGTGGTGGTGATCTTGGCGTGCGCGGCGTGCGGCGACCTCGTTGATGGAGCGTCCGAGGTCGGCTC
>JAESSZ010000143.1 GCA_016763875.1 Nannocystaceae bacterium | reverse complement strand
GGGCTCCAAGGTCGCAGGCTACGCCACGGGACCGGGCGCCAATGCCCCGTTGGCGGCGATTCCAACGCACATGGCCGCATTCGCCCCACCGGCCCGCGGGACTACTTTGAGCCAGCAGGCCGACGTGCGCCCAGTGTCGCGTCGTCGGACTCGCTGGCGCGGCGAGCGGATCGATATCGAACTCCAAGATGCGCCCGTCAAAGACGTGCTCTTGTTGTTCTCGGACATCGGACACGTCAACATTATCGCGGGGCGTGGCGTCGAAGGCAGCGTCACCATGAAGTTGAACGGGGTCCCCTGGGATCACGCGCTGGACATCATCTTGCGTTCCCTGCAGCTTGGTTCGAGCCGAGACGGCAATGTCGTTCGGGTTGCGACCGTCGAGGACTTGGAGGCCGAACGGCGGTCCGCGATCGAGCGTGCCAACGCGCGCGTTCAGCTCAAACCGCTGCAGACCCGTTTGGTTCCGGTGTCGTACGCAACCGTCGACGAGATGATCCCCAAGGTGCAGAGCGTGCTCTCACCACGGGGGTCGGTCACGCCCGACCAGCGCACAAACACGCTCATCATCATGGACGTGGCCGACAACATCGCGTTGGCTGAGCAACTGATCTCAAGTCTGGATACGCAGACCCCTCAGGTGTTGATCGAGGCGAGGATCGTCGAAGCGCGGACCAACTTCACCCGCAACCTTGGTATCCAGTGGGGTTTTGACTTCACCGCGAGCCCAGGGACGGGAAATCCGACCGGCCTGCTATTCCCCAACTCCGTCGGGGTCGGCGGTGGTGGTACCGGACAGCCGGCCGACGTTCGTGGCCTAACTCTTCCTGGCGCAGCAGCCAACCCGAACTACGCGGTAGACCTGCCCGCACCGGTGGGCACCGGGCAGGGTGGTGCTGTCGGTTTCTCCTTCGGGAGCATCACCGGCAACCTGAACACCAACTTGAGATTGTCGGCGGCAGAGAGCACCGGTGAGGTGCGCATCATCTCTGCGCCAAAGATCGTGACACTCGACAATCACGAAGCCCAGATCGAGACCGGCGTACAGATTCCGATCTCGCAGGTGAGTGCGCAGGGCGTCAACACGCGCTTCGTCAACGCGACCCTCTCGCTGCGGGTCACGCCCCAGGTGACCAACGAGGGCGCGGTGATCTTGGATGTGCAAGTCCAAAAGAACGAGGCTGACTTCGTCAACACTGGCGCGCGGGGCGACCCGACGATCCTGACCAACCAGGCCCAGAGCCGTCTGTTGATCAACGATGCCGACACTGCGGTGATCGGCGGGATCTACACCCGGAACAAGGCTGTGAACTTCACGAAGATCCCGTGGCTGGCCGATATCCCGATCGTGGGATGGTTCTTCAAGAACAAGTCAGAGGCGGACACCAGGAGCGAAATCCTGATCTTCTTGACCCCGAAAATCGTCAACCGCGCGAGTTCAATCGGCGGCTAGCGGCATCTCGCGCGGCGGGCCCTTGCGGTAGGGGCCGGCCGGGCGCACGATTGGTTGGTGTCCAAACCGCTGTTCCTCACCGGGATGATGGGCAGCGGGAAGTCCACCGTTGGGCGCCTGCTTGCGGCGAGTTCCGGCGCCACGTTCGTGGATCTCGACGAGCGCATCGAACGCCTGTTTGGGCGCTCGATCGCGGCGCTGTTCGAGGACGGCGAGGAGAGTTTCCGAGACATGGAGGGACGCGCGCTGCAAACCCTTATCGACGAGCCCGGATTTTGTGGGAGGGCAGTCGTGGTGGCGACGGGCGGCGGCGTGGTGATCCAAGCCGGCAATCGTCAGGCGATGCACCAGGCTGGGTCCGTCGTCTTTCTCGATGCCGATCCGGAGACGTTGCTCGGCCGGTTGTTGGCGGACGAGTTGGAGCGACCCGGATGCCGTCCGTTGCTGAACGCCGCCGCCGACTCGGCGCGCGCCCAATTGGACGCTTTGCTCTCGCGCAGGCGCGCAGCGTACGAGGCCTGCGATGTGTCCGTCGATGCGACGGCGGCGCCCCACCTCGTTGCCGCGCAAGTGCAGGCCGCACTGCAACCCACGCAACCGGGCGCCCGGCCGAGCGAGTCCGAGACGACAGATAGCGAGGCTGTGTGAGCGTCACCAAGCCCAAACACCTCATGTTGTCGGTCCGGGTGCCGTCCGAAGACCTCAGCTACCCGATTCGGGTTGGCGACGGCTTGCTGGATCGCCTCGGCGAGGAAGTTGTCGCCGCGCAAGACGGTGCCAAACGCATCGCGCTCATCACCGACGACAACGTCGTCAAACTCTACGGCGACCGTGCTGTGGCGGCACTGGAAGCACAGGGGTTGGCTGTCAGCGTGCATGTGCTGCCAGCGGGTGAGCGCACCAAGACCCCCGAGAACCTCGTTGCGTTGGTGACCGAGTTGGTCAAAGCAGGCCTGTCGCGGCGGGACTTGGTGGTGACGCTGGGCGGTGGCGTCGTCGGGGATATCGGTGGACTGGCCGCTGCGATGTTCATGCGCGGGATTGGCGTTGTGCAGTGTCCAACCTCGCTGCTCGCCCAGGTCGACGCCAGTGTGGGCGGCAAGGTCGCGGTGGATCTCGGTCCCGGCAAGAACCTATTGGGCGCGTTTCACTTTCCGGCGGCGGTTGTCATCGACACGGCGGTGCTCAGCACATTGGCAGCCGAGGAACTCGCGTGTGGGCTGGGCGAGATGGTCAAGCACGGGCTGCTGTTCGACCCCGAGCACCTGGCGGATCTCACTCGCAACGCCGATGCCATCTTCGCCCGCGAGCCGAAGACGCTCGCGCGTCTGGTGGCCCACTCGGTCGCGTTGAAGGCGGCGTGCGTCAGCCGCGACCCGCTTGAGCGCGGGAGTTCCGGGAAAGGCCGCGTGGCTCTCAACCTTGGCCATACGATCGGCCACGCGATCGAACACGCCTCAAACTACGGGGTGCGACACGGCGAGGCCGTGGCTATTGGCATCCAGGCCGCGGCGCGGCTGTCTGAGGCCAGGGGGCTGGCGGCCCCGGGTTTCGAGAGTCGCGTGCGTGTGATGTTGGAATCGCTTCGCCTTGGGACCGAACTGGACATGTGGCTGGTGGGCGAGCGTGGTGCAGCGGTGCGTCGGGCGCTGTCCCACGACAAGAAGCGCCTTGGGTCCAAGATCACCTACATCGCGCTCGCTGATGTGGGCGAGCCGTCCACCTTGTCGCTCAGTGTCGACGAGATCCTGCGTTTGTTGCGGCCGCAATCCGGCGACTGATAGATTGGTTGAACAACGGCCGGCGCCCCAGCTTTGGGCGGCGCGTGCGGCGGATACCGCGAACAACGGCATCGACAATGGCGAGGTGCAGATCATCGGGGCAGACGTGACGCTTCGGATGCCACAGGCGCCCGGCGTCCTGGACTCAGTGGCGGACCAAAACGGCGCGTTCGTGGAGTTCTCCGTGGACCTCGCTTCGATTTCGGTCGCTTCGGTCGCTTCGGGTCAGCGGGCTGGCGGATCGCCTATACGCTGTCTCGGCCGAGTGCACCATCGCCCACGGTCCGCGTCCCCGCCCAACTCAAATTACCGCTTCGGATCGCCTATACGTACCCGCCGCGTGCGGTAGGCGAACTGTTGCTCACGGACGTCACAGGCGATGGCGTCATCGATCTCACCGGCGGTTGGTCAGCGCACGTTCAAGACAGCGTCCTGACAATCCTTCCCGGAACTGGGGCGGGCTCGTTTGGGCCCGCTATCGAGCTCGAATCCGGGATCACCTCGATCGAGATCGGCGACTTCACCACTCGCGGGTCTCAGATAAGATGCGATACCGCTGGGTTGGACGACGTGTCGGGTCATGGGCGCCCCCTCGTGCACCGCGCTCCTACGCAATCAAGGCAATCGACGGAATTGAGATTGACTTCGGAGTTCGAAGCGCGGATGTTGACTCGCAACGACATGGCGTGCCCCCATTCAGATCGCCGGATCGATGACTCCGGCGTCCTCGTGTCATTACTGCGTTGGACGGCGGCGGTCGCGGCGCTAACCGTTGCGTGCGGTGGTCCGATCAGCGGGCCATCCGGGGGGGCGGGCGAGGGCGAGGGCGACGATGGTGCCAGTCCGGGCGCGCCGTGCGGTGATGGGGTGCCC
>JAESSZ010000142.1 GCA_016763875.1 Nannocystaceae bacterium | reverse complement strand
GGCCCGGGCGAGGACGCGCAAAACTACGTGCACATGTGTGGCAACGTGTTTGCGAACAATCGCGCGGACGATAGCGGCGGGGCGGTGTCGCTGTTCTACCGCCAGCAAACCCACACCAGCATTCGTTTCGAGCGCAACAGCTGCCAGGGGAACCGGTCGGGACTCGCCAATGAGGTAGACCTCGGTGGCGGCTGCTTCTACATGTACGTCGACCCATATACCAAGATCGAATGGGCGCCGGACGTGGGTCCCGACGAGTTCGTCTTTTCGGGCAATGCTGTCTACGACAACTCAACGCACCATGTGGGCGGTGGGGCGACGATCTTCAACATCTGGAATACGGCCGTGCGCTTCGACAACAACGTATTTCTGCGCAACGAGGTGCGGACCTCCGACCAGATCGGTGGCGGGGGAGGGGCACTTGCGCTGATCGGGACCTTCTTCGATCTCGAACACAATAGCTTTGTCGACAATACGGCCGGAAACTCCATTGGCGGTGTGATTCAGGGCGCGGGTGGCTCGGCGCTGCGCAACAATCTCTTTGTGAACAACAGCTCGCCGATTCCGGGAAACGGGCCGAGCGTGTCGGCGGCAGAGCACGTCAACTGGGTGCTCGACGAAACCGACGACGGGGTCGACGAGGGCTTCTTGGTCTACGCCAGCGACGGCAATCTTTTCTTTCCTGCGAGTGCGGACCCGGGCGGTGAGCGACCAACGCCAGGGGTGGTCGCCACCGAGGACCCGCGCGTGGGCGAGCTGGTCACCGACGACGGTTTTCCTCCGTACCTACCGATCCCGGTCGACAGCGTCGCCCTGGATGCGGGCGTGAAGACCGTGACTGTCACCCACGACATCCGAGGGGTCCCGCGGGACGACGCCCCGGACATCGGCGCGTTCGAGGCGATGCGCTAGGGCTAGCTAGGCTCTACAGCGGGTAGATGATGAAGTCATCGTGGGCCTCGATCACGGGAGCGCCGGCCATTGCGGCCACACCGTCGCGAAGCTCGGTGAGGTGACTGCTTGTGAGCTGCAGCGCGTGCTCGGACGGATGGGTCACCGCGCCAAATGGAAAGTCATCCCCCGCGGTGGTGGTCATCTCAACGTGTGTGCCCATCACGTTGCAGGTCGGTAGGTCCGCCACATGCTCGACCATGCGCGCGATGGACTCCACGTAGGTCGGGAAGTCGGCGATGTACAAGCGCCCCGGATACAGCGTGTCGCCGGTGAGCAGCCAGTTCTCGCCGTGGTCATAGATCGCGATGTGTGACGATTGGTGGCCGGGAATGGCGATGATGTCCAGCATGCGGTCGCCGAGATCGTATTGCACGGTCTCTTGCGGCCAGTTGTTGATCCCAAAGAAGCTTGAGACCGCGGCAACGCCCGTCCCTACGACGACCGTGTTGGGCTGTCCCTGGAACATCGCGTTGCCCTGCGTGTGGTCGCCATGGCCGTGGGAGTTGACGACGACGAGCTCGATACTTGCCTGGTTGTTGGCGGTCAGCCAGTCGTCGATCACCGAGTACACCGCGGCTGCGATCTCAATGTTGCCTGCGCCCGTGTCTTGCAGCAGCACGCGTTGGGTGCCGAAGAGCAAGTACATGAAGGGTGCCTCGAAGTTCGAGCACAGGGATTGTCGGAGAAGGAAGGTGTTGTCGCTGACCTGGTGAACCTGGATGTCGGGCAGACCGCAGTCGCTGCCGTCGTTCCACTGCGGCCAGTTGTCGGCGCAGGCTGACGGCGGATCTCCGGTGGAGTCTGTGCTGTCGTCCGCGGTGGTCTCGGAGCCGGTGGTGGTCTCGCCTGCGCTGTCGCTGCCGCGCCCCGTTGATTCACCACTGGCGGTGGTCTCGCCGTCGTTCGGTGTGGCGCTCGGTGTGGCGTTGGTGCTGCCTGCACTGTCGTCGGCTGGGAGCGTGGCGCCATCGCTCGAACCGGTCGCGGCTGCGGGCCCACCGTCGTCGTCGCCAGCGCAGCCGGCGAGTCCCACGAGCGCCGCGAAGAGGATGCGATGGGGTGCGCGACGCGACAGGATCATGGCTGCACCGTAGCAAACGCGGCGACCGGCAGCTCTTAGGCGCCGTTGTCGAGTAGCCCCAGCGCGTGGGCAAGGCGATACACCGCGATCCGCAAGTGTCCGTCGACCAGCAACGCCGCGTGCGGCAGCAGCTCTTCGATAGCAATCCAATGCAGGCCGTCGGCCGCATCTGTCCCGGCCACGACTTCCCACGCCATCGGATGCACGACCTCTGGGGTGGACCCGGGTGAAGGATGGTAGCGGCCGCCCAGTTCCCACACTTGGCCGAGCTGCAGTCCGTACTGCGAGGTCAGCCGTTGGGCGAGCCACGCCCGCGCGGGGGTTGTGGATGTAATGCTGCGGGGCAGTCGCCACGCTGGCAAGACGAGGATCTCGCTGTGGCCCCCGATGCACTGCGCGGCCGGGAGGTCGTCGTCGACAACACCGATCAACGCGCGCCCGTTCACGACCGCGAGCAGCGCGACCGAAGCCGTGCGCGTCGACAGGGGCCCGGGCACCACGTACTCCAGTTGGCGTTGGTTCAGACGACGCGATTCGCCGTCGAGTTCTTCGATCGTCACGCTCTTCAGCTGCAGAAAGCCCGCCCCCTGGTCGACTCGGGCGAAGACGCGACGGTGGGGCCGTTGGGCGAGCTCGCAGGGGTCGGCAAGTGGTAGCGCGCTCGTGCATGCCGTGGCGTTGATCGCCGCCCCGATCCACGGCCCCACGGACCGACGGCGACGGCGCAGCAGCTCGTACACCCCCATCTCGAGGCGGGCGTCCGGAAGGCCGCCGACCTGCGCGGCCCGCAGCAGTTGTCGGGCCTCAATTGCCCCGACACGCCCTGATGTCGAGAAGCCCGAGGAGTTCGGCAGCTCGACCCTGGTGAAGATCGGCTCGATCTCGACGAACATCGAGCGGACCTCTTCTTGGATGCCTCCCGGGGAGGGATAGTAGGTCACGCCCGGCTCAAATCGCCGAATCGACTCCGCGGGGATCCCGACGCGCTGCACCAGGGCGTCCTCCAAGGTTTGGGCAAATGGCTTGTCGTCGGCAATGACGGTGAGCGGCTCGGTCAACCACCCTGGGGCTCGGCTTCCGTCCAGTGAGTCGCCATCGCCCAGTGTCAGCAGCGGGCGTGGATAGCTCATGCGGGCGAGCACTCGGATGTCGTCGTCCTGCTCAAACCACGGGACCGCGTCTACTGTGAGATGCGGGCGGCGAACGAGGTCACGTACCGCGCCACTTTGCCGGTGGCGAAAGTGCTCAAGCTTGAGAAATCCTATCGGCTCGCAGGGATGGTGGCGCCACGCGACGCCCTGGCCGGGGCCTACGCGCTCCCCGACGATGACGTAGTTGGTCGCAGGCAGCTCGAGCGCCGCGCCTTCGGTCGACCACCACGAGAACTTGTCGACGTAGCGGTTGGCGAGGATCCACGGATTGCGGATCGGTGTCGAAGCCAACGTGCGCAGGCCCAGTGTTGCGAACTGGCGCTCGAACTGGTCCTGGTCGAAGTACGTGTACTCCTCCTTGATCTCCGTATCCCAGTCTCGGCGATAGTCTTTGCGGAGAATAAACTCAACGGCGACGCGACGGGTCAGGCGGTAGCGCCGACGTCCGGCGGCCAGTGGTGGCCCTTCGCCTTCGGCCACGCGCGCCAGCGGTAGCCCTGGCGCCGCAGATAGCGGTCGGAACTCCAGGGCGAAGCGTTCGAGAAGCGCCGCGGTGCTGCACGTGGTGGGCTGCCCGCCGCTATCTTGCCCATCGTCCTGTCCATCGTCGGTCGGCACATCGAGCCACGTGGCGTCTTGGGCCGTGGCCGGTGCCAAGAAGTCGCGAACGATCAACACGCCGCCGGGCTTGAGCGCTTTGGCCTGGACGGCCAGCGCTGCAGCGGCCGCTTGGTGGTCATAGTCGGTGAAGGTCGTGACGTGGTGCAGCACCGACGAGTCGAGGATCCCGTCGAGGGTGCCTGGCTCAAACACGGGCGTCGCGATGTCCCCGACGACGAACGATAGGTTCGGCAGCGTGTAGCGCTGCCGGGCGATCGCCACCATCTCCTCGCTGACGTCGACCCCGACCACCGAAAGCCCGGGGTATAGGGCGGCGAGGCTGAATGAGCCCGTCCCTGAGCCCATGCCCATATCGGCCATCTTGCCCATGCACAGCAGGTGCGCGGCCGTCAGCGCGACTTTTTGCTGCATCGACGCATCCATGCCCCGGAGGTAGCGCTCGTAGGCACCCCGCTCTCCGCGGACTTGCTCGCCGTAGGCGTCGTTCGATGGAGTCTCGTTCGCTTCGGCCAAGACGCCACGCTACCAAAGCGGCGCGGGGTTGCCGTCACAGATCACAAAAGCCGCCGCACCCGAGGGATGACGACGGCCTTTGCCGAGCACGATCGGGATGTTCGCTTACGAACGGCGGCGACGGAAGGTCATGCCCGCGACGCCAAGGCCCGCGAAGAGCTACCAAGCGGACCACGGTGAACGGTTGGGGTCAACCGCGCAACTCGCCGAGGCACCGGCCTCCGCTTCGCACTTACCGCCGCTACAGCTGGCTTCTGCGTAGCCCTCGACGTGTGCGCTGATGATGGCGCGCAACGAGTCGACACACTCTGCGAGGTTGCCGTCGTGGTCGACGTATTGCCCGTCGCAAAAGAGACCGGCGTCCGCGTCACAGTCGATCTCGCAGCCGCCACTGAACTCGGCCTTGCAGTCGACATAGCCTTCGCTTTGACACTCGATCTGACAATCGACGTTGGCTTGCGCGGTGCAGCTGCCTTCGCACGACGCCTCGCACGATCCCTCGCAGTCGAGGCTGCCGGGTTCGAAGTTGCAGGTCGCCGGACACTCGGCTTCGAACGTGGCTTCGGCCGACGCGACACACTCGCTTTCACCGGTTCCGCAGCGCGCCATGGCGTCAGCGCGCGCGTTGGCGACACAGTCGGCTCGGCAGTCGAACTGCGCGGGCTCAATGTCGCAACGGCCCATACAGTCGGCCTCGCAAGAGCCGCTGCACTCAACGTCCAGAGAAGCGCTGCACTCCGAGGGACCCTGGCATGCCACGTACAACTCAGCGGCGCACTCGGCCTCGAATGCGAGCGGCTCGCAGTGTCCGACGCATTCGGCGCCCGCGAACACTTCACACTCGGCTTCGGCTTCCACGTGGATGTCCCCACATGCGCCGATCCCGGCCTGCGCCTGGGCGGCGACGAACAGGGGTGCAGCAAGAGCGAAGGCGGGGAGAAGGAACTTCAAGGAGCGTTGCATGGATATAAACCTCGGAAATCTTAGGGTTTGTTGGCTCGTGTGGCCAGTGCGACCTTGGGCGACGGGCCTTGGACGCACGCGCGAGCCGTTTGATGCAACACCGGCTGCAGGGGAAAGGGTCCCAACGTTAGAGAGGCGGAGTGTATTTCCGGAACCTCATGTGGCGCTCAGTGCGCGTCACACGCGAGCCGCAGCCCACGCGCCGCAGATCCGAAGCACGCGCGGGCTCTCCCTAGAGCACGGAGCCTGCTAGCGTCCCGCCTCGATGCCGACCATCCCCGAGATCTTCGACGCAATGCCGGACCGTTACCAACCCGGCAAGATCGACAAGGACCGGACCTACTACTTCTCGCTCGGTGACGACAAGTTCACCGTCACGCTCAGTCCCGAGAGTTGTGTTGTGGTGAAGGGCAAGAGTGGGAACGCCGATGTCGTGCTCAAGACGACGCCGCAGTTGTTCGAGAAGATGGTGATCCAGGGCAAGATGCCGGGCGCCTTGGACATCGCGCGTGGTCGGATCAAGACCAACGATCCGATGGCGCTCAAGGATCTCAAGGACTACTTCGACTTCGGCGGACTCTAATTCGATGGCGAGTTCAATCGCACGTACCGCCGCGACCGGGGGCTCCCTCGATCCTGACTTCTTGGCTTGGTCGACGTCCTTGCCGGTCGACCGTCGACTGCTCGAGGTCGACTGCCGCGGCAGCATTGCCCACGTCAAGGGCTTGCTCGCAGCGGGTTTTCTGAACGCCGAGGAGGCCACGCGACTGACCGATGCATTGCTCGCTCTACCCGCGCGGGTTGCCGCCGGTGAGGTGGAGCTTCCGCCGCAAGAAGAAGACGTTCACATGGCCGTCGAGGCGGTGCTTCACGCCGAACTCGGGGACGTGGCGCACAAGCTCCATACCGGTCGCAGTCGCAACGACCAGGTCGCGACTGACCTCGCGCTGTGGCTGCGCGACGCGGTCGACACCGTGGAGACTGGCATCGACAACGTGCTGGAGGCCGTCGACCAGTGGATCGAACGCCACGGCGAGACGGTGATGCCGAGCTACACCCATCGGCAGGTCGCGATCCCGTGTTTGGCCAGAGTCTGGCTGCACGGGGTCCTCAGCGAAAGCTTGGGCCGCGATCGCGCGATGCTGGCGTCGGTTCGCGCCGAGCTGGCCAATAGTCCGCTGGGGGCGGGCGCTATCGGGGGGACGACACTTCCGCTGGATACGGCTGTCACGGCCGAGGCGCTCGGTTTTGCGAGCGGGCCCCGTAACCCGATCGATGCGGTCGGTCAGCGCGACGCGGCCTTGACCCTGCTGTACGTGGCCTCGCGCATCGGGCTGCACATCTCGCGACTGTGCACCGATGTCATCGAGTTGGTCTCCGACGGCTTGATGACGTTGGGCGGCGCCATCGCGGGCGGCTCTTCGATGATGCCGCACAAGCGTAACCCCGACCTGTTCGAACTCGTGCGCGGGCAGGCCGCGTTGCGACGAGGGGAACTGCTCGCGCTGATGGGCACGATGCACGGGCTGGGTAGTGGCTACCTTCGCGACCTGCAGCAGGACAAGGAGATCTTGTTCCGCAGCGTTGATGGCACCGCCGTCGTGCTGCGCATGGTGGTGATCGCGTTGTCCCACGTCACCCCGAATCCAGACGCGTGTCTGGCGGCGCTATCGCGTGGTGACGCTATCGCGACGGACCTGTGTGAGGCGCTCGTGCAGCGTGGCGCGGCATTCCGCGATGCGTACACCGCGGTTGGAAAGCTCGTGGTCCAGCAGCGTGCCGCGAACAAACGCTTGTTCGATCTGACCGAAGCCGACCTCACGGCACTCGGCTTGCCGGCCGATGTACTGGCCGTGCTGGATCTCGAAGCGAGCGCCCGCATTCGGGCGGCTCGGTTTCCGGAGCGCTAGAGCGGCGCGCGGCGGCTCAGCTCGGCGCCCTGCGAACCTTGGGCGGCGCTGCTTTGGGCGTCGCCTCGTCGCGCTTGTCGTCCTCTTCCTCCGAGAAGTGGGGCCCCCAGTAAAGAAGGCGTCCGCATGACTCGCAGCTAGAGATGTCGTCTCCCTTGCGAAGGTCACCGGCCTGGACGTGGGGCACGACATCTTACAGGCCGTGCAGCGGCGGTCTTTCACCGCAACAAACGCGATGCCCCCGACGCGTCGCCGGATGCGCTCGTAGGTGCGCAACGTTGTCGCATCGATCTTGTCGGTGAGGTCCGACCGGTTTGTCTTCAGCTTGTCGAGGCGCGCGGCTGTCTTGTCGCGCTTGATGACCAGGCGCGTCCGCTCAGCGTCGGCTTGCGTTCGAAGCGAGGTGAGCCCGTCGTCCATCGAGGCGATCCGCTGCTGTGCCTCCTCGACCCCGAGCTTGAGCTTTTCGATCTCTTCGGCCCGTGCCGTGGCCATCCGACGCGTGCTGGCCACTTCACGCTGGGCCGCGTTGAGTTCACGGGCAGTCTTGACCTGCGAGGTCCTGGCCTTTGCGCCGCGGTTCAACTCCTCCTCCTCGGCGAGTTGACCTTCCTGCTCACGCTGAAACGCCCGCGTCTCATCACACTTGGTGCGCTCCGCAGTCAGCATGTCCTCCAGTTTGCCAAGGTCGGCATCCAGTTCCTCGAGGCGCTGCGGGATCAGTTCCAGCCGCCGCTCGAACTTGTTGAGCTGCCGGTCCTGTTTTTGGAGTTCGTAGAGGGCCGGAATCTGTTCGTGCATGGCGGAGTTCAAAAGGGTGGGCCCACCTGGGCTCGAACCAGGGACCAGCCGGTTATGAGCCGGCCGCTCTAACCGACTGAGCTATAGGCCCGGTAAAGCGGGGTTTTCTGACGCGGGCATCCGCCGCGTGCGTGCGAGCCGAAAGATAGAGACGTCGGCCATCGGCGTCAAACTGCGCAATAAACGCTGATATTGGACGCGCGCTATCACCGCGAACTCGTGTCGCTCGCGCCGTGCGCCGCCTGCGGCGGCCTGCTATTACTCGCGCCGAAATCAGTCGTCCCGCCGCGCGCCTTGTACCCCATGGGGTGGCCTTGTGACGACGAAGCCCCCGTCCCCCCCCACGCTCGGACACACCCTCGATGAACGCACCGCGACTATCCCCGCGACCCTCCACGCGATCCCTGCAACGCCGCCTCACGACGCTGCTCCTGTCGATCCTCACACCGGTTCTCCTTCTATGGTCTTCGGTCGGCTACGCCGCGCCGAGCGGGCCCGCGGGCGCCGCGGCACCACCACCACCACCGGGAACGGGTGGGGCCTGGTCTGACAACTTGTCGGGCCTGCTGTCCGATCGTCTCTTTACGGTAGGGGGCAAGATCGCGATGGCGATCGGGTTGTTCATTCTCGGTTGGATCGTCGCCAAGTCGATCTCGTACGCCGTCTTTTCGTTGCTGTCGCGCACCGACCTGGACAACCGCTTAGCGGAGCGGCTCGGTATCAACATGCTGCTCCGCGAGCGCAAAGAAGGCGACGAAGGCGGCGCGGTTGAGCGCTTCGCTGCCAAGGCGGTCTACCTGCTGCTCATGCTGTTGGTTGTCGTCGGCGTGCTGCAGTTCGCGGGCCTCGGTGACGCAGCCAAGCCGCTGGCCGGTTTCGTGGACACCATCGTGCAGGCGATCCCCAAGGTCGCCAAAGCCACGCTCATTCTGATCATCGCCTACGTTGCCGGTCGGATCCTCAGCACGATCGTGACCCGGTCGCTGGACGGCATTGGTGTCGACGAGCGCTTCGCTAAACTCGCAGAGACCGAACGAGGCGAAGGTGTCGCGTTCCCCGATGCGGCCGGTAAAGTCTTGTTCTGGCTCCTCATCGTCGTTGGGCTCGCGGGCGCATTCGAAGCCCTTGAGATCGAGCCGCTGGCCGGGCCGCTGCACAACGCGATCAACACGATCATCACGTTGATCCCGCGGTTGGCGATCGCCGCTCTCATCGTGTTCGTCGGCTACATCGTCGGCAAAATCCTGCGTGTCGTCGTTCGCAATGCGTTGTCGGGGCTTGGTTTCGACAAGCTCATGGAGCGCTTCGGCCTGGACAAGTTTACGGGCAAGAGCACGTGGAGCGACCTTATCGGCATGTTGCTGATGGTCTTCGTCATGTTGCAGGCCACCATCGCAGCGCTCGAGAAGCTGGAGCTCACCTCGCTCGCCGGCAACCTCACCGCGATGGTGCGGCAGATCTGGGCGATGCTGCCCACGATCGCGGTGTCGGTGCTCATCATCGCAGTGGCCGTACTTGTGGGTACCCTGTTGCGCAAGGTCATCGGGACCGCACTGCGCAACGTTGGCTTCGACCGGCTGCTTGAGCGTCTCGGGTTCGGCAAGATTTCCGAGCGTGAGGACCGGCTGGGTGAGTTCTCCGAGCTGGTGGCCTACGGCGCCCAGGTCGGCGTGATCCTGCTGGGCGTTGCCCAGGCATTGGACAACCTGTCGCTCGACACCTGGTCGGTGTACGTCAACACGTTCCTCGCCTACATCGTGCAGAACGTGGCGGTGGCCCTGGTGGTCGTGCTCGTTGGGTTTGTTATCGGTGGCTACGTCCGCGATCTGATCTTGGCTCGCACGGACGACGACGAGGCCGACGACACGTCACGATGGGTCGCTGAGTTCGCGCGCTACGTCGTGCTGGTGTTTGCGTTCACGATGGCGGTGCGTCAGCTCGACGTCGCCGAGGACTTCGTGCTGCTGACCTTCGGGCTGCTGTTCGGCTCGCTGTGCCTCGCGATGGCGCTGGCCTTTGGGCTCGGAAGCCGCGAGGTCGCGGGCGAGATCGTGAAGAAGCGCTACGATCAGGCCAAGGGCAAGTTAGGTCGCGCGGGCATCGCCAAGCCGCGGGCGACTGGGGC
>JAESSZ010000003.1 GCA_016763875.1 Nannocystaceae bacterium | reverse complement strand
GGTCGCCGGAATCCAGCAACCCGATCGAGTAGTTCAACTGACGTTTGCTTCGCTCAAGACAGCGTCGCCAGCCCATCAACGGCGCCAAACCCTGCTCCGCGGTGCACAGTGCGTCGACGCGTGTTCTCCACTGTGCCGAGTATTGGTCTAGCCCGCGTTCGATGCGCCACCAGACCGGCCCGTCGTCCCCAGTCGTCGCGACGCCCGCCTTGGCCCGCTCGCGTCGGGCAGCGTCCCAGACGTCCATCAACGTCGGCTCGTTCGCGCAGCCCACCTCGCGTGTCATCAGTAGCTGGGCGCCCAAAGCCAAAACGACCAATCCTGCGACGGCAACGGCCGAGCGCACTGCCGTTCTCGGCCGCAGTCCGCGTTGGAGAGCGGCGAGCAACGCGTCCATGTCAGCGAATCGGTCGCCCGGTGTCAGCGCGAGTCCACGGCGAAGAAGCGCGTCGAGCCAGCGAGGATAGGCCGCGCCGCCGTGTTCCTTCGGCAGCGCGGCGTCTGCTCCCATACGCAGGGCGGTCACTGAGTAGGGCCGTTCGCCTGTAAGCGCCTCCCATAGCGCAACGCAGTAACTGAACTGATCACTGCTCGCGCTCACCGGGTCGCCCGTGAACTGTTCGGGTGACATATAGGCGGGTGTGCCAACCACACTGCCCGGACGGGTGATCGTTGAATCCACGCCCGAGCGCGATGCCTCGCTGGAACCCACGTCACTGGATTCTTGGCTCGACAACCCGGGCCCACGCGCCAAACCAAAGTCCGCCACTCGGACGCGGCCGTCTTCGCCAACGATCGCGTTGGCCGGCTTGAAGTCTCGGTGAACCAAGCCCGCCGCGTGTGCCGCCGCCAAGCCCTTTGCGGCCTGCAGGTAAGGCTCAAGCGTTTCCCGCCAGGTGTGGTCAGTCTCCGACTGCCAGTCGCTCAATGGAACCCCGTGCACGTACTCCATTGCGAGAAACACGCTGCCCTTGTACTCGCCCACTTCGTACAGCTGGACGACGTTTGGGTGCGACAGCTTGGCCAGCGCCCGCGCCTCGCGAAGCAAACGTAGGCGGTCCTCCTCACTGGCTACGGCCTTCGGGTGCAGGAGTTTGAGCGCCACCCGTCGACCGAGTTTTGGATCGCTGGCGAGGTAGACGACGCCCATGCCGCCAGCGCCGATCCGCTCGACGATCTGGAACCGCCCGATGGACACATCGCCCGCATCGGTGCCGAACAGTCGAGTCGCCAGCCGTCCCCGCATCGCCTGTGCGTCCAATCCCCCACAGAGCGGGGGGTCCACGAGCTGTGACTCGCGCCTAGTGTTGCCAGGATGCATCCGACGTCAGGGTAGTGTCGTCCCGTCGCGATTCCGTCAGAGAATCTCGCAGGCGCATGATATATCTGTGCCTGCATGGCGACGGATGCCGAGTTGCTGCACGCCTGGCGAGAAGGCGACCGCGAGGCCGGGAATCAACTGTTCCAGGGCCACTTCGAGGCGATCCGACGCTTCTTTGTGAACAAAGCCGACCGCGATGTCGAGGACCCCGTGCAGCGCACATTCATCGGCTGCGTGGAAGGGAGTGACCGATTCGAGGGCCGGGCGAGTTTTCGCACCTACCTGTTCGCGATCGCGAACAATGTATTGCGGGAGTTCTATCGCCGCAAACGCCGCGACGAACGCATCGATTTCGGCTCCTGCTCGGTCGTCGACCTTGGTGCAGGGCCGTCGAGTGTGGTCGCCGAGCAACAGGAACAACGGGCGCTGCTCGAGGCCCTGCGGTGCGTGCCGTTGGAGTTTCAGGTCGCGCTAGAGTTGTACTACTGGGAAAAACTCACTGGCGCGGAGCTGGGCGAGGCGCTGGGCGTGCCTGAGAATACGGCGCGGAGCCGGCTGCGGCGCGGCAAAGAGTTGTTGGCTGAGGCTCTGACTCGACTTGAACAATCGCATCGGGTGCTTGAGAGCACGGACGCCGACCTTGAGGGCTGGGCCGCAGGGATCCGCGCTGGCCTTGACGGCTAATCGCGGTTCAACGACCTGTTCCCCACGCGCACATCAAGAGTGCGGCGCTAACCCCAGCACCACCGCGACACCGGTGGCATTGTCGGCGGCGTCGGGCGAGTTTTGTACGCTGTCGAAGTGGGCGCCCAACACGACGAGGAGGGCGCCGTCTTCTCCGGCCAGGGTGCCCACGGCGTTGGCCCCGGTGTCGCAGTGTTTGTGCTGCCTACGCCCTCCACTGCGGCTCCGTCGTGCAGGCGCACGCCAGGAGGCTGCCCAGGACCAGCGAGGGCGGCGGGAACGCTCGGGAGGCGGTGCGTGTTCGGGCGGCCACAATCGGAGGATACGGGGTCCCCGACTACCGTTGGTCAGCCACGACACCAATCACCAGAAGGTCTCGCCCGAGGACATCCGGCACGCCGTCGGTGGTTCTTCGCAGGATCACGGAAGCGTCAGCCCGGATGGGCGCGACCAAAGAACAGCACGTCGTGAAGCGGTCCGTCGCACAGCCCTTTGTCCTCCCAGTGCACGTCCTCGCGGCGTGCGTCGAGATAGACCTCGCGCAACACGGCCATGAAGTCGTCGTCGTCGGCGGATGACCACACGGCCAGCCTGCCACCCGGAGTTAGATGACGCGCGACCTGGCGCTGCCCTTCGGGGGTGTAGAATTGCGCGCTCGCTTCAGACAGGCGGTGGCGCGGCGAGTGATCGACGTCGACCAAGATAAGGTCGTACTGCTCGGACGCGGGACCCAGCAGGTCGTCGTAGATGTCGCCTTGCACGATCTGGAGGCGCTTGTCCGCGGCGAACTCGGCCGACAGCGGCAGCAGGCCGTCGTGCATCCAGTCGATGACCGCACTCATTTTCTCGACCACGCGAACGCTCGCCACCCGTGGCGATTCGAGTGCAGCCTCAGCGCTGTGCCCCAGCCCGAGGCCGCCCACCAAGACACGAAGGCCCTCTCCCTCGTGCATCGCGAGCGCGCTGGTCGCCAGTCGTCGCTCCGAGACGGGGTTGCTGCTGCTCATCAGCAACGCGCCGTCGATGTTGATCTCGTAGGTCCACTCCGAGCGGCCTGGCGCCATGCGTCGACCCAGATAGATCGTCCCAATGTCCGAGTCGATATGCTGCAAGATCTGTAGATCGATCAAGCGCCGACCATAGCTCGGGGACCGGCAGTGCGCACTGACCGAAGCACAGTCGTCGTGGCCGTCGTCACGGCCGCCAAGAACCTGTACCGGACAAACGAAAGCGGCCCCTGGCAAATGCCAGGAGCCGCTCTGAAATACGGAAGTCGACAGCGGCCTAAAGGACGCGGACGTTCTCCGCGCGAGGTCCCTTGGGTCCTTCGCCTGCGGTGAAGGAAACTCGGTCACCTTCGCGCAGTTGCTCGAAACTGGTTCCCTCGACATTCGAGTTGTGGAAGAACATGTCCTTCTCTGTTCCCGTCTCGATGAATCCGAACCCCTTGTCCGTGAGACGCTTGATCGTACCTTCTGGCATTGTCTTGATCTTTCTTAGCTTGTAGCCCGTGGACTTCCCACGCGTTGGGGCCGCCCTCGGACAACCCCCAAGTACTTCGTCTGGATCGCGGTGTCCAACTGGCAAAGCGCACACGCGCCCAAAGCCGCGTAATCAAACGCCCTGAGCGAAGGACAGACGGCGCTGCGTCTCTGGAACGCGCACCTGTCGCGCGACGCGCAGAGTGCGGATGCACTGGATGGCGCATTTGACGCAGGGACATCGAGCCTCGGCGCTATCGCCGCGGTCACATGGTCAGGAGGGAGACGAAGCGATCCCTTGGTACGACAGGACCGGGGGGGTCGCACCGCGCCGTCGCGAACCAGCCGAGCGTAGCGACGTCCTTGCTACGCTCGGCGCGTGTCGCTCGGCAGTGCGCGAGTAAGGCTCCTGTGGGCCCTCGCAGTCCAGGCGATGGACTGCGCGTGATGCAGCTGCGCGCGGGACGACAGATCGTACTTTGAGCTCCCCCTCTTGCCGGCGAGGGGACTGCGCTTGTGGATGGATGAGGCGAGGGGTGCTGTGCAATCGTCCGAGAACGGCCAGACCTGGCGCGAGTTGAAACTTCACTGTCACGCCGCCAAGGAAAGCGGCCATCGCTCCTGCACCGTCGAGCTCGAAGCAGGGACCCGTCAGGTGCGCTTGAGCGCACCTGCATCCGGAGTCTGGGGCGTGCCCGACGTCGCCGTACGTTTTGTGGGGCACCTCGACTAAGACGCAGCTTCGGACCGGGACGGGTGTCGCAGTCGGCCGCAGATCGCCACACGAGTCACAACGACATTTCGCGCGCTCTACCTTGACGTCATGACGATTCTAGCCGCGCACGCATCCCGACTTTGCTCGATCCTCGCACTCAGCGCGATTGTCTGCGGGGTCGCAGGCTCAACCCCGACCGAGGCTGCCGGCCCTATCGCGGGCCCGGTTGCAAGAAACAACTCGCGCAAGAGACTCGTCAAACTCCCGGACCTCACCTGCACGCTGCAAGTCTTCAAAGACTCCGCGGCGAACAAGCCCCTGACTTCTGGGCAGGTGCTTGGGTATGGCAGTGGCAGGCATAGCGTCTGGGTTCGTAGGATCGTAGAAAACAAGGGCGGGCAGCCCGCCAGGGATTTCGAGTTCAGGTTCGCTGTTCGCAACGGCACCACGGATCTCATTTACAAGAAGGACATGCTCACGCTCCCTCCGGGGCTGGCGAAGATCTACCCGCTCGTGGAGGTCAAGCTGACCAGCACCAACAGGCTCTACATGAATGCTTCGGTCGATCCGGACAACGTCGTCAAAGAGAGCCACGAGGGCCGATACTCGCAGCGATGCCACTTCCGGATCGACGCAACGGTCGTGGCGTAAGGGAGCCATCGCCATCGCGCCCGTGGAAATTGGTCGAGAGCACGAGCCTCGCCGTCGTACCCTCGGCTCGATGAAGAAGCACTACCGGGGGAAAGTCGCAGTTGTCACGGGTGCGGCGTCGGGGATTGGGCGCGCCTTGTCATCGCAGTTGGCCGAGCACGGCGCGCGCGTGTGGATGACCGACATCGACGTGCCCTTGCTTGAACGCTCCGCCGCCGCCATCGCGGGTGATGTTCACACCCGTCGGCTCGACGTGACCGACGCTGAGGACTTTGCTGGGGTGCTCGATGAACTTTGGGAGCAGGAGGGGGGCGTCGATTTGCTGTTCAACAACGCTGGCATCGCCGTCATCGGGCACTACCACCAGATGTCGCTGAAGGACCTCAACCGTCTGATCGACGTCAACCTTCGTGGCGTCATGCATGGCGTGCAGGCGGTCTATCCCAAGATGATGGCTCGACGGGCGGGGCACATCGTTAATACTTCATCGGTGTCTGGGTCGATCGCCGCGCCCGGATTCACCATGTACAGCGCCACCAAACACGCTGTGGTCGGGTTGACACGGGGCCTGCGTATCGAGGCCAAAAGTCACAACGTGAAGGTGAGCTGCTTCTGCCCCGGATTTATCGATACCGAGTTGGCGCACAATGCTGACTACCGAGGCATCGATGGGGACAAGATGCGCGCTCAGTCACCGATTAAGTTCGCGACCCCAGAGTCCTGCGCGGCGGAAGCGTTGCGAGGCGTGGCCAAAAACGAGGGCGAGATCGTTGTGACGCGTCACGCCAAGGGCATGGTCGCGTTGCAGAAGTTCGCCCCGTGGATTCTGAGCTCTTTGGCCGGGCAGGGCCTGCGCCGCAGTTGACGCAAAGCTGCAGCGGTTGGCTCCCCCCGTGCCGAGCGTAGGCTCGCCAAAGCAGGCTATGGTCCGGCGCGAGGACCGGTCGGCGCGGCAGACCTGGCTCGTCTCACCGCTGGGTGGTCCGTCGTGTCCGAAGCAACCGCAATCCTGATCACCCTCGTTGCGTACAAAATTGTGCTGATCGGCATTGGGGTGGCGGCGAGCCGACGCACCGCCGACGCGGCTGATTTCTTTCTCGGTGGCCGACGTCTGGGGCCAGGGGTTGCGGCGCTTTCTGCGTCGGCGAGTTCGTCCTCCGCGTGGACCCTGTTGGGGGTTAGCGGGGCTGCGTACGCTTGGGGAATCGCCTCGATCTGGATCGTACCGGCGTGCGTCGGTGGCTTTGCGCTGAACTGGTACGTGCTGGCCCCTCGCCTGCGACGGCACAGTGCCGCCGAGGGCTCGCTGACGGTCACGGAGGTGCTCGCCGGATTCGGGGAAGGACCGTGGCCTCGGCGGATCCGCGTGGTGGCATCGGTCATTGTGCTGGTCAGTTTGCTGACCTACGTCGCCTCGCAGTTCCAGGGTGCGGGCAAGACCTTCGCCGAGACGTTCGACATGTCCCAGAGCTCCGCTGCCTTGCTTGGAGCGGCGATTGTGGTCGCCTACACGATCTTGGGTGGGTTTTGGGCGGTC
>JAESSZ010000141.1 GCA_016763875.1 Nannocystaceae bacterium | reverse complement strand
GCGCGGCCCCCCCGCGCCAGCCAAAGAACCTCGATGGCCACCGAACAAAAAACCTCGCTGAACATCGAAGATGAGATGCGTAGCTCCTTCCTGGACTACGCCATGTCGGTCATCATTTCGCGCGCGCTGCCCGACGCGCGCGACGGCCTCAAGCCGGTTCACCGACGCATCCTCTTCGCGATGCATCAGCTGCGAAACACGCACACGCAGCCCTTCAAGAAGTCAGCCCGCGTCGTCGGTGACGTCATTGGCAAGTACCACCCGCACGGCGACTCCGCGGTCTACGACGCGCTGGTCCGTCTCGCGCAGAAGTTCTCGATGCGCTACCCGTTGGTCAACGGGCAAGGCAACTTCGGTTCGATCGACGGCGACCCCGCAGCCGCCATGCGATACACGGAGGTGCGCATGCAGAAGCTCACCGCTGAGCTTCTGGCCGACCTCGACAAGGAGACCGTCGACTGGACTCCCAACTACGACGAGAAAGAGCTCGAGCCAACGTGCATGCCAACGCGCGTGCCGAACCTGCTGATCAACGGTGCCGTTGGTATCGCGGTTGGCATGGCGACCAACATCCCGCCGCACAACCTCACCGAGATCGTCGACGCCTGCTTGGCGCTCATCGAAGACTCGGACCTGGGCGTGCGCGAGCTGATGGAGCACGTCAAGGGACCCGACTTCCCCACGGGCGGCCTCATCATTGGCCGTGCGGGCATCATGTCGGCGTACGCAAGCGGCCGCGGCAGCATCAAAGTGCGTGCCCGCTGCGAGATCGAAGAGGACGCGAAGGGGCGAGAGTCCATCATCGTCACCGAGATCCCCTACCAGGTTAACAAGACGCGGCTCATCGAGCGTATCGCCGAACTCGTGCGAGAGAAGCGGCTTGAGGGCATCAGCGACATCCAGGACTACAGCGACCGCACGGGGATGCGGATCTGGATTCAGGTCAAGCGAGACGCCGCGGGTCAGGTCGTTCTCAACAACCTGTACAAGATGAGCGACCTGCAGACGAGCTTTGGCATCAACATGATCGCCATCGCTGGCGGCAGGCCCGAGGTTCTCGACCTCAAGAGTGCGCTCAACCACTTCCTCAACCATCGGCGTACGGTGGTCACCCGACGCAGCAAGTTCGAGCTGCGCAAGGCGCAGGAACGACGCGAGATCGTCGAAGGCCTCGGCGTCGCTATCGATGCCATCGATCGCATCATCGCGATCATCCGCGGCTCACGAGATCCCGAGGTTGCCAAAGCGTCACTCATGGCGGAGCCGCTGCAGGGTTTTGGTCCGTTCCTCGAGCGATGTGGGCGGCCCGCCGACGAGATTGAGAAGGCGAAAGAAGGTCCCTACCACCTGAGCGACCGACAAGCCAAAGCCATCCTTGAGATGCGGCTGCAACGGTTGACTGGACTTGAGCGCGAGAAAATCGAGGGAGAGTTCCGGGAGCTGTGCGTTGAGACCGCCCGGCTTGCGGCGATCTTGGCCGACACCTCCCTGTTGATGAAGGTCATCCGCGAGGAGCTTGACCAGATCCGCACCGAGTTCGGCGATCCAGACGGACAGGGCGCGGGCGTCGGTGGACCAGACACCCCGGGCTCACGACGCACGGAAATCCTTGAAGCACAGGGTGAGATCGAGCCGATCGACTTGGTCGCCGACGAAACCCAGGTCGTGATGTTGACCCGCAACGGCTACATCAAGCGGCTCGCGACCGAAGAATATCGGGTGCAGGCGCGCGGCGGTAAGGGCGTCAAGGGCGGTGGCGGTCGTACGACCGACGACTTCATCGAGACGGTCATCGAGGGCGGTGCGCATGCGTTCGTGCTCATGTTCACCGACACGGGACGCGTGTTCCGCAAGCGCATCTTCGAGTTGCCGTATGGGCGCCGTGACGGACCCGGCAAGGCGTTGGTCAACTTCCTCGACCTGCGGGACGGCGAGCGCGTGCTCGCGATGGTTCCTTACCGCGAGGAAGACCTCTCGGATGAAGCCTGCATCGTCACCGCGACGTCCAAGGGCTACGTCAAGCGCACCAAGCTCACCGAGTTCGCCAACATTCGAACAACCGGTCTCATCGCCGTCAGCATTGAGGACGACGACAGGCTCATCTCGGTGCGGTTCACCGATGGGCAGCAGCATGTCCTGTTGGGCAGCGCCCAGGGCATGATCATTCGCTTCGACGAGACAAGCGTGCGGCACATGGGACGCACCGCTCGTGGTGTACGCGGCATGGGCTTGCGCGGCGATGACCGCGTCGTCTCGATGTCGATCCTCGAGAAAGACACCAAGAGCGACGTGCTCACCATCTGCGAAAACGGCTACGGCAAGCGAACGTGCGCCGATGAGTACCGGACGCAGAGCCGCGCGGGGTTAGGTCTCATCACCATCAAGGTCACCGAGCGCAACGGCCCGGTGGTCGACAACCTGTTGGTCGAAGACGACTACCAGATCATGGTGGTGACCTCGAGTGGCAAGGTCATCCGTACACCGGTTGCAGGGATCAGCACGCTCGGACGCAACACGCAGGGTGTTCGGATCATGCGACTGGACACCGAAGAGCGGGTCGTGGCCCTCGCAAAAATGGTCGACAGTGACGATGAGGACGCCGAAGAGGCGACCGTTGATCCGGCGGATGCAGCAGCCGTTCTTGAAGCCGAGGCCAAAGACGAAACCGTGCCTGAAGACGCGACCGTTGATCCGGCAGATGCAGCAGCCGTTCCTGAAGCTGAAGCTGAAGCTGAAGACGAAGACGAAGCCGAAGCCGAAGCCAAAGACGGCGGCACCGAGCCCACGACCGACCAGTAGCGGTAAGTCCCCTTTCCTCGCGGCCCCCGCTGGGCCCGCGGGGGGTGACGAAGGGTGTCGGTGCGCGGCCGTGCTCCGCGCGACCGGCCCGACAGCGTGCTCGCAAGAGTGTGTTTTCTCGGTTTGCGGCAAACGTCTGGGGCCCGCCGGCCCCCCGAATCGGCGAGCCTGCGGGTTTCCGCACAATCCAAGCCGCGCAGAATCACGCGTGTTTACGTTTTGCGACGATCTGGGTGCGCGACTCCTTCCCCAGGGCGACCGTCAGCCTGCTAGCGTCCCGCTCCATGACCCGCGTGTTCATCACTGGGACCGGGCTGTTCACACCGCCCCATTCGATCTCGAACGAGGAGCTCGTCACTGCGTTCAACGCGTACGTGGCCAAGGAGAACGAGCGCCGCGAGGGAACCGACGAAGAGCCTCTGGCTGGATCGAGTCCGGAGTTCATCGTCAAAGCGTCCGGCATCCGCAGCCGCTTCGTGATGAACAAGTCCGGGATCTTGGACCCGGAACGCATGGCGCCATCGCTACCGCAACGCGCGCAAGGTGAGCCGTCGCTGCAATGCGAGATGGCGGTCGCGGCCGCCCGGGACGCTCTGGAGGACGCGAAACTCGACGCATCCGACATCGACTGCGTCATCATGGCGTGCTCGAACTATCAGCGCGCCTACCCGGCTATTGCGATCGAAGTACAGCACGCCCTTGGCATCAACGGCTTTGCGTACGACATGAACGTCGCGTGTTCGTCGGCCACATTCGGTATCCAGAACGCGGTGGCCTCGATCGCCGCCGGCAACGCGCGGCGTGTGCTGATGGTCAACCCGGAGATCTGCAGCGGACACTTGGACTTTCGCGACCGCGACTGCCACTTCATCTTTGGTGACGTGTGCACGGCGGTCATCCTTGAATCCGAAGACGACGCCCGAGGCAAAGTGGCCTGGGAGATCCTCGACTCCAAGTTGCGCACCGTGTTCTCAAGCAACGTCCGCAACGATGCCGGCTTCTTGGATCGGCACGATGGCTCGACCCCATCCGACCGCAACAAACTGTTTCACCAAGAAGGTCGAAAGGTGTTCAAGGAGGTCTGCCCGCTAGTGGCCGCCCAAATCACCGAGCACCTGGCCGCCAAAGAGATCGCGGTCCAAGACGTAAGTCGGCTGTGGTTGCACCAGGCCAACCTCACCATGAACGCGTACATCTCCAAGCGGGTACTGGGGCGAGAGCCCAGCACCGAGGAGGTTCCTGTCGTGTTGGACGAGTACGCCAATACGAGCAGCGCGGGTTCTGTCATCGCGTTTCACAAGCATCGGCGCGACCTCCAAGAGGGTGCGATCGGCGTGCTGTGTTCGTTTGGTGCGGGCTACTCGGTCGGCAGCGTCATTCTACGCAGGACCTGATCGGCGCAGGTAGAACATATCGGCGTGCCGATCGTCGTCTCTGTTGCGGGCATGCGTATGTCTATGAAAACTAGCGGGAGCTGGGCTTGTGGGCTGACGCTGTGGGTCTGCGGATGCACTGGCGCCGAGCGGCCGCCGGTTCCGGACCGCGCGACGGCCCAGGCGACCGAGCCCGTGGCAAGCGCGCCACAGACCCCTCCGAGTGCTGCGACCCCACCGAGTGGACCGACGCCCCGACCGGCTGCGGACGTGGATCCCCCCGCCCCACCGAGCAACGAGGCGATCGGGACCGAGTCGGCGACCGCCTACATTGCGAGCGCAGCAAACGGGCACTGGGTGGCGTTTTGCCAAGCTCGGGAAGACACGGACGACACGCCCGGCATCCAGGTGCACCTGGGACGGCACGGAGACCTCTACGGGGACGCCATGGTGCCGTACCTCGCCGTGGGTGCAGGCGAGGGCGTTCCGCTGAAGGCATTCGTGGGCAGCGATCCGAGTGGCCGATTTGTGGCGGTTGTTCGCGACGGAGATGGCCTGGTCTTGCTCGATACCTGGGCGAGCGATGAGTGGGTGCTGTCGGGCGCGCAGACCGACGACGATGCCTCGCCCTTCGGCCACCATCGCGCTGCCGTATTTTCCGCCGATAAAGTAGCGTTTGCGCGAGAGACTGGTGACCGTACGTATGTCGTTGTTCGCGACCTACGGGCGGGAACCGAACTCGTTCTCGATCCAGGCGACGGCATCCTGTGGCGCTTCGACCTCGATGCCGCGCAGCAAAACGTTGTCGTACGTATGTTGCTGCAGGACACGGACGGCGATGGCGCCGTGACGCCGCCCGTACCCAAGACGAGCCTCGCGGGCCGACAATGTCGTGGGCCAGTGGGAAGCTACTCGCGGTCCGGTGCCACGGGCGACAGACCGGTCGTGCGAACAATAGCGCTGCAAGCCGGTGCGTCGCCCCGCGATGTTCCGGGCGCGCTTGCAATGCTTGCGAGGGGGCCCCTGGCTCGGCGTGGTGACGGGGCGATTGTCTCGGGCGCAACCGAGGTCCTCAGTGCGAAGTGTCAGGCCGAGATCATCCATGTCGAGCCGCTAAAGAACGAAGTGTGGGCAACGTGTAAGACCGAAGCCGCCGAGACAAGCGCGGGCAAGCGGATGTCGCCACTGCTGCACGTGCTCGGGACCAACGTCGTGGACGTGGGCTTGCACGTCGAGCTCCACGGCTATGACCGCATTGAGCAGCCCTTGGGCCTGGTGCAGGCGTACGACGGCGCGACGATGAAGACAATAAACACGCGGACTGCGACCACGAGCACCGCGGTCCTCGGGCGCGGCTCCCCTGCGATGGTTGACGGCGATCGGTTGCTCTACTTGCCTGGACGCAAGGCGTTTATCTACGATCTGTCGACGGAGCGACGTCGGCAAATCAAGGCGTTAGGCGACGGCTTCATCTACGTCACCCAAGGAACGGTTGCCGCGGTCCTCACCGGTCGCAGGACAACGGTCTTCGATCTCGCCACGAGCGAGGTCCTGGGCCGTACCAAAGCAGAAGCGATGGCGGTGGCTACATCCGGGCATGTCTTGGTCGCCAAGCGCAGCAACGGTGCGGTCCGAAAACTCCCCGTGGGGCCTCTGCGCTGGTACCCACCGAAGTGAGCATGTTTTTCCGTCGGGTCGGGATGGATTGACGCCACCCGCCGCAATAGGGGGTAATGACGGACAACGCCATGCGCGGCCCTGCGCATCTCACGCCCACTCGTTCCCCCGAAACTGAGTCCGCCTCTCAGACCGACAGCGCCCGGACCATGCTCGACCTTGCCGTCTTGTACCGTGAGCAGCGCGCCTACGTGCGTGCCTGCTTGGTGTCGTGCCGAGTGCCCGACGCCACACTCCAGGACGCGATCCAAGACGTTTTTGTGGTGTTGTTTCGTCGAGCCGCGGACTTCGACGACACCCGAGGCACGTTGCGTGCATGGCTGTTCGGGATCAGCTTTCGCGTCGCGCTTCAGCACCGCCGCAAGGCTGGGCGACCGACACTTTCTCCCGACATGCTGCACGCGGATGATGCCGTTGCAGATCCCGAAAGCTACGCCTCGCAGCTGCGAGCGGCAGAACTCGCGACTGAGATTCTCGACACTTTGCCGCGCGAGCAGCTCAGCGTTCTGGTGCTGTCGGAGATCGAGGGCCTGACCGGGCCTGAGATCGCCACCGCCTTGGACCTGCAGCTGGG
>JAESSZ010000140.1 GCA_016763875.1 Nannocystaceae bacterium | reverse complement strand
CTTTGACGCTGTCTTCTTTGACGCTGTCTTCTTCGACGCTGTCTTCTTCGACGCTGTCTTCTTCGACGCTGTCTTCTTCGACGCTGTCTTCTTCGACGCCGTCTTCTTCGACGCCGTCTTCTTTGACGCTGCCTTCTTCGACGCCGTCTTCTTCGACGCCGTCTTCTTTGACGCCGTCTTCTTTGACGCCGTCTTCTTCGACGACTTTTTCTTCGACAGCGGCTGCTTTTTCGCGGCCGTCTTCTTCGCCGCTGCCTTCTTCGCCGTCTTCTTCTTCGCCGCCGTCTTCTTCACAGGGGCGATCTAACCAAGGCCTCGCTGCGACGCAAACGATCTGAGCGTCAAATACCGGAAGAGGCGCTGCCCTTTTCGACGCACTCGGTCTCCTGGGGGCCGCACCGAAACCTCACGTGGAGGTGTTTCGCGTGGCCGGACGCATGCCGGACAAGACCCCGATGGGCCGCGTGCCCCCTCGGCCACTGCAACATGCGCCGCCGCTCCTCCTTGGGCACACCCAGCCCTGCTGCCACCTTGAACAACTTCTCCTGAATTCCATAGTCCAGAAAGATGATGGTCACCTCACCCGTGTCCGCCAAAGCCACGACGAGGAACCACAACGCCTTGTAGTCGATACGGTGTGGCTGAATCGGGAACCAGTTGGGCACACTCGCGTCCAGCGGCAGCCGAACATCGAGATCGCGCCCAGTCTGGTGGGACTTGTGTCCTTCCAGGGGCCCGCCGTGTTTGACGCTCATCGACCCCAAAACGAGGGCGGGCTCGTACGGCCACTTGGCCTCAAAATCGCGCAATGCGACCATCAGCGAGGTTACCGCGTGCGTCGTGCCGTACGACGACGGCAGCATGCGCCGCGTAAACCCCTTCCCCTCGGGGATCTGGACCCCGTTGATCAAACGCCCATCCTGCGGGGTACCCACGCCAATGGCCCCGCGGCGGGTGTTTTTGACCGGGTCCTCGCTGTCGGCGTCCGCGTGGTCCCACTTGATCCAGTAGTACACCAACGGGTCGATCCACAGACTCAGCACCGTGCCCGCGACGAAGTTCTTGCTGGCTTCCCAGTTCTGGGCACGAAGCGCACGGGTGTCGATCCCAAACGTCACTGCGATGCTGAGCCACGTGTCGCCGGGTTGCACGACGTACTCCACGCGACGCCGCGGCGGTGGAATCTGGCGGGCCTTGACCTTCAAGCGCGCACCGCGGCGCAGTTTTTCCTTCTCAGCGGGGATTCCGTTCCAGATTCGGAGTGAGCCTACTTTCACCCCGTAGCGGTGGGCGACCTGCGACACCGTCTCTTGCGGGGCCATTTTGTGCACGATCCACTCGTCGGCGCCCGACACCTTCTCCAAAACAGGCGTCCCGACGTCTGGCTCGGGACTAGGGGCAACGACCTTGACCCCTTCGGGCAGCTCGGCGGCCAAGACATCGCGCAACGTCTCGTCGTCCGGATCCTCCGTCTGCGCCTCGGCTGGGATCTCGACGCTTTCTACCTCGTCCGCCGCCGAGCCCGCGATTGAGGCCTCGCTCGCGGCATCGCCGGCCCCCTCTTCCGCGGCCACAGTACCGGCATCGCTCCCCTCGGCGGGGGCGTCGCGGGACCGGGAAGTCACTGCGACAAGCGCATCCTTGGCCTTGGGAAGCTGCGTGATACCGACCATGACCGCCGCAGCAATCGCGACGAGGCCGAGCCAAAGCATCACGTAGTACAGCAGCGAGCGTTTCCTCTTGGGCCGCTGCTGCTTGCGCGGTGGCGGCTGGCCCGGAACTGCTCCGGGGATGCCCGACGACGCTCCGACGACACGGCCACGTCCAACAATCTTGGCTTCGTGCTGAGCCACAATCCGCCCCCTAAAACGTCCCCGCGACTTTGAAGAACGCGAGCGAGGAGCCGGCCGCCTTCTGCCCAAACTTCGTCCGGTCGGGCCCGATCAGGAAGAAGCTCCCGACCTCGAACGTGACGCTGCCCCACGGCGGGACCACGATAAGTTCAGGGAAAATCACATACGAGCCGTCGTCCCCGCGACCGGTGGGCACGTCGACGACGCCAAATGCGCGAAAGATGAGATGCCGATCGAAGAAGATCAGGTCCGCCCCGCCAACGACGTAGTTGCCGATGTGGTCGACACCGAACTCGTCGATAAACCCGCGGAGGTACTGGCCCTGCACATACACGTGCTTGCCGAACGAGTAGTCCAAACCGACCGTCGCTTTGACGTAGGGCGTCGCGCGGATCGTCGGGCCCACGAGTTCGGGAACCGGGTTGGCGATACCGTCGTCTGGCGTAACGTCGATGTCGATCGGGAACTCAATCCGCAGATCGGACGCCTGCGGAATAAACAGCGCGCCCTCTCCCCACAACCCCATGTTTTTCAGGAACGGAACCTGGGTCGTGAAGTCGAACCCGATGACCTGCATGCGGGGATAGATGAGGGTAATGCGTGAGCGGAAGCAACACTGTGCAGCGTCATCCCCCAACTCGAAGTCCTTGGTCGACGACTCGGCGAGGATCGGCGTCGGGATATCGTGCCGGCCGTTGTAGTACGAGATCGACAGATCGACCTCACCGAGCGTGGTGCCCAACTTGACGGCGCTCTGGCCGTTGGTGAACTTGGGCCGCGGCGTCTTGACGAGGTCGGTGACCTCCGGGACGAGCATCGGCGTAAAGTCGAGCAAACTCTGAAGTTCGCTGATCTTCTGAGCATCACCCGCCAGCGCGTACGGCACCTCGGTCTGCGGGTCCTTCAGCGCCTCTGCTGCCGAGGGGGGCAGCAGCGCGGGATAGAACAACGGGACGTAGATCCCCTGGAACCACAGTTTGTCGCCAAGCGGCGCGTAGTCGACCACCACCATCTGGTTGGCGATCGGCTCGGTGAACAGCGGCCGGTCCTCAAGGTCGTCGGCGTTGATGTTGTTGGTCGGGTTGAACTTGTCGGCCGTTCCCCACACCACCGTCTGCCGACCGACCTTGATGTCGAGATTCGGCAAGATATCGTTGAGTGCGATGTACGCGGCATCGCTCTCGACATGGAACGGCGTCAGCATCTGCCGCGTCGCCAGGTCGCCAAGCGCCTGCGTCTGTGCGACGCCGAAGAACACGGGTTCCACGTCACCGACGATCTGCAGATGCTCGTTCGGGGTGTACGCGAAGTAGAACTCCAGCCGGTTCTCGTTGCGGCCAAAGCCGCGTTGCTTCACGCGAGCCGTGTCGTAGTAGACGCTTGAGACGATACGGACGCGCGTCGACAGATCGCTGGCGACTCGGCCCCCCAACGTCGGTCTTGGCGTGACGACGAGGGCGGGCTTGACCTGGCCATCGGTGCTCGGCGCCTCGGAGACGACCGCGACGTCGGTGTGGGTCTCGGTGGTGCCGAAGATGTCGTCGATCGACAACTCGCCGTCCTTGGCGTCCGCGACGACAGGTGCCGCGACATCGCGACTCGAGGTCTCGGGCGCGACGGCATCGGGCGTCGCCGCATCGGGCGCGGCGGCGTCG
>JAESSZ010000015.1 GCA_016763875.1 Nannocystaceae bacterium | reverse complement strand
GGTGGCGAGGCCGCCCGCGCGGACGGTGGGCCGGACGGCCGGACATCCGCGCCGGCAATCTGGTCTTGCGTCTTGAGCACCGTGGCCTTGGGTACCGTGCTGCTGGACCGCGCCACGGACGGCGCCTCTGCGACCGGTGCGGGCGCGATCACGGTCGTGGATGTTGGCGGAGCCGAGGGCTGCGGCGTCAACGGTGAACGTACGACGGCACCAGCGGTCACATTGGGCGGCGCCGCGTCAGCGTCAGCGTACGGCTGCGCCTCCTGCAGGCCTATCGTTGTCAGCGTGACATCGGCAGGCTCCGGGGCAGCGCCACTAGCCCCCGCCGGAACTACAGGCTCGCGATGAGGATCTTTGACCCCGCACGCGCCACAGAACAATGCCTCCGCGGGGATCAACTCACCACAGGCACAACAGGCACGGTCACCGCTGCTCACAGCACCGCTCCCGTCATTCGCGTCACAAACGGGCGCGCAATCACGGCGCGAGGGTACCGCGACAGGCGCGCCCTGGGATCCCCCCTACGCTTGCGCAGTGCAGAGTGAAGTCGCGCTCAGCTCGCCGACCGCAAATGCGTGCCCCCGCCCCCATTTGCCGCCACCAGACCGCTAACACCCGGTGTCTGCGCCAACTCGGCCAGAGCCGCGATCTCCTCCCGCATTGCATCTGCGGTCGGGTAGCGATCCTCCGGGTCCACCGCGCACGCACGGGCAACGATCGCGTCCAGCGCCCGTGAAAAACGCTGCGGCAGACCGCCGGGCACAAAATGACTCGGGGGCTCGAACCCTCCCTCTCGATGCCCGTACAGCAGACCAAGCATGGGACCGTTCAGCCGTTCGTGCAGCGGATGCCGCCCCGTGGCCGCCTGATACAAGGCGACCCCCACGGCATAAAGGTCCGCGCGGCCGTCGACATGCGTATCGAGACGCGTCTGCTCGGGGCTCATGTACCGGGGATCACCGACGACCATGGCTGTGCGAGGCGTGCGTTCGCGACGATCGAGCGCAATGCCAAAATCGAGCAATCGCGCAACCGTCACCCGGTTGCAGCGCGGGTCCCTAACCACAAACACATTCTCCGGCTTCACGTCCCGGTGGACGAGATCGCGCTCGTGAACGTAGCCCAACACGTCGAGCATCTGCGTAAAAATATCGACGAGCAACGGGACCCCCAAGCGCCCTTGCGACTCGATGACATCGTGCAGATCGTGCCCCGCCAACAGCTCCATGGCGAGCCACTCACCGCCGTCCGGCAGTCGACCGCGGTCGAAGACGGGCACCAGGTTTGGGTGAGACATGCTCGCGCCGATCCGGGCCTCTCGCGAGAAACGCTCCCGAGCGATGGGCGGCACCCCCGGCTTGAGAAACTTCAACGCAACGTCGCGATGCAGCGATGTGTCGTGCGCGCGATAAATCATGCCCATCCCGCCCTCGGCGATGCGGCCCGCGAGACGATACCGTCGCTGACTGGTCACGTAGGCCCCAGTACGGAGATCCGAGGCGCCTGCGACCGGGACGGTGTCGGGGACGAGGCTTTGGGTGCGATTGGTGCGGGGCACGCCCAGATCGCGTAACGTCGCGCGCGTCCGGATGAAAGCACCGGACCGGGACACCGAGATGAACAGAGCCGAACGCGCCACTAAGGCCGGTGACATTCTCGATTCGTTGTACGCCCGGCCGCCGATCCCGCTGGACCACAGCGACCCGTTCACGCTCCTGGTCGCAGTCCTGCTCTCGGCGCAGACCACTGACAAGAAGGTCAACGAAGTAACGCCCGAGCTGTTCGCTTTAGCCCCCACCCCCGCGACCATGGCCTGCACCGAGGTCGCAACGATCCAGCATTGCATTCGACAGATCGGATTGGCACCAACAAAAGCCAAGAATCTACGGGCCACCGCGGAGTTGCTGATGTCCCGACACGACGGCGAGATACCCAGGACCCTGGACGAACTCGAAGCGCTGCCCGGCGTTGGGCACAAGACGGCCTCAGTGGTGATGTCGCAGGCGTTCGGTGTGCAGACCTTCCCGGTCGATACACACATCCACCGTCTCGCCGCGCGCTGGGGGCTGTCCAACGGCACCACCGTGGTCCGAACCGAAGCGGACCTCAAGGCAGTGTTCCCGCAAGACACCTGGAACCGCAGACACCTGCAGTTCATCTACTTCGGGCGCGAACACTGCCCGGCACGCGGCCACGATCTTGCGACGTGTCCGATCTGCGGTTGGGCGGCGACGAAAAAGCGCATCCGCGAAGAGCGCGCATCACGGTAAAATAGCGTATTACGCGCACGTACGTCGCGCGACACGACAGGTACGTGTTGCCTGACTGCTACGCTCTACCTCTATGAAGGAAGGGCGCTCAAGTCTTACCGCATTGGCCGTCGCTATCGGCCGCGGGCTGGGCACCCGTGACGACACCCGGGACACGCCCGCCGCAGATCTCGTCCCGAGGTCGGTGGGGCGCGTACTGCGCGTAGCCCGTCAATACGAACCGCTGCGGTGGCTGGGACGCCTCGCGAGCCTCGGCCTGGTCGACCACGTCACCCTGCGAATGTCGGCAATCGACGCCGCGGTGGCCACAGCGGTGAATAACGGGTGCGAGCAAATGCTCGTTCTCGGTGCAGGCCTCGACGCGCGCGCCTGGCGACTGTCATGCCTGGCCGGCGTGGACGTGTTCGAGATCGACACCCCTCTACCCAAGCGACCAAACGGCGCCGCATTGACGCACGCCCCTGCCGTGCCCGCTCACTCACATTTGTTCCCGTCGACTTCGAAGTCGACTCTCTCGATCTGCGCTTGGACGAGGCGGGCCACGATCCTCTGCGGTCCACGATGTGGATCTGGGAGGGGGTCACGCCCTATCTCGGTTCGGCCGCCATCGAAGCGACGCTGCGGACCATCGGCGCGCGTTCAGCCCCGGTAAGCGGCTTGGCGATGACCTACGCCGTGGCGTCGCAGGTCCCACTGCCTGCCCTCACCCGGATTGGTTTTTCTGCTCTGGGTGAGCCGATCGTGACCACCATGAGCCCTGACGAAGCTGCACGCCGCGCGGCTGCCTGCGGCTTTGCGCCCGCGTCCGACACCGACTCCAGCGAGTGGTCGACGCGCTTTCCGGGCAGTGCCCGCCTCGCGACCCTGTTTGCGGCGGAGCGCCTGCTCGTAGCGAACAAGCTCCCGAACTGAGACACCTGAGACGTCGTGGCGATGTCCCACTCAGTCAAACGACTCAGCCGGTCTTGAGACCGACTGAAGCGTCGGGATTGGGGCAGCTGATCTTGTAGTCGAGGCTGACTTGGCAGTCCTCGCCCGCGTTCGAAGGCGCGGCGGCGAGATCGCAGGCGGCACCGAGGCTGGCGATGGAGAGGACGGAAACGAGGAGTCGAAGACGGGCGTTGTGGAGCATTTGACCTTCCTTACTCAGCTAGTACCCGCGTGGGTTCGAACGATTGCGCCCGCACACACTTTAATTCTACCGAACGCCACCCCGGAATTCGGCCAAGACCGGGGTGTCAGGGCCAACCAGAAAAGTTTCACCCGAGTTTCCACGCGGGGGCCCCGGACCCTTGCCAGGGGTGCGGGCCGAGCACTAGCATCATGGTCAAGTGCGGATCCGATACGCGGCGCGGACTGACGTGGGGATGGTGCGTACCCACAACGAGGACTACTTTGCCCTCGTCGAGGATGAGAAATTGTTCATCGTCGCCGACGGCATGGGCGGACACGCATCGGGCGATGTCGCGAGCAAGCTGTCGGCCGACACGATGGCCGAGTTCTATCGGATGACGCGCGACCACGATGCGCCATGGCCCTACCGCTACGACCCCTCGCTGTCGTACGCGGAGAACCGAGTCGTGTCTGCGATTCGGTTGGCCAATGCCCGCATCCACGAGGCCGCCAAGCGCCACCGCTCTCAACGTGGCATGGGCACCACAGTCGTCGCGTTTCACGTCGACGGCGAACGCGGCTACGTCGCCCACGTGGGTGACTCGCGCTGCAACCTGATCCGCAACGGTCGCATCCAGGCCCTGACGCGCGACCACTCGCTGCTCGAGGACTACAAGGACGCGCGCCCCGATCTCACCGAGGACGAGATCCGCGACTTCCCGCATAAAAACGTCATCACGCGCGCACTCGGCATGCGCGACAGCGTGGAGGTCGACCTGTGCGAGATCAAACTCGATGACGGCGACCGCTTCATGCTGTGTTCCGACGGACTGTGCGGCATGCTTGAGGAACCAGAGATCCTTGAGATCATCGCGCAGTCGCGTGACCCCGAAGGCGCGGTCAACGAGTTGATCCACCGCTCGAACGAGCTGGGCGGCACCGACAACATCACCACGATGTTGATCGAGTGCGCGTTCTGAACGACAGCAACGCCAGGCGACGGGGCGAACACGCCTCGGGCCGAGTGTTATGGTGAGGGTGCTTTGGCCGACGCGCGGAGATCAGATCCCGAGGCATCGCGCAGCGCCATCTTGGCCGCGGCCCGTGGGTGCTTCTCGGACAAGGGCCTCGCGGGCACCTCGATGAGCGACATCGCTGCCCGCGCCAAGGTCACCCAGAGTCTGATCCATCACCATTTCGGAGCGAAGGACGCGCTGTGGCGGCAAGTGCTGGTGGACGCGTTCGAAGAGCACGCCGCGCAACAAACCGCCCAGTTGTCCGCGGACGACGGTACCGCGGACAATCGAGCCCGCCTTCGCGCGACGCTGAGGAGTGATTTTCACTTCCTCAGTGCGCAACCGGACATGCTGCGACTGATGGCATGGGCGGAGTTGCAAGGCGCCGCGACCGTGACGGACGTGATGACCAGCTTCCGCAAGCAGATCCTTCAGCGCGTGCGTGACGCCCAACTTGAGGGCAGCATCCGCAGCGATATCCCAGCGGCGCACATCCTCACGGTTTTCATGAGCCTCGCCCGGACCTGGTTCGAGGAGCGAAACCTCGTCGTTGACGAGTCGGACGCCCGAAAGACGAAGAACGCCGGGGACGACTACCTTGAGGCCTCCTGGGCGCTGTTCAGCCGCGGGGTGCTCGCGGACCGTGCCAAGCCCCAGCGCTCGCACGACTGAGCGGACTACGCGCCCCTGAAAGCGGGTCATCACTCCGCCGTTGCCTCGGAGCCTAGCCATGCGGTACGGAGGAATCCTAGAAGGTTTGTCCGGCATGGACAGTGCGTGCAAATCATCACGAACCGACGGTGTCGTTGCCACTCGCGGCGTCACCAACGCCGACCGCCGCGGCAGTGTACGAAGGAAGGCGACCTATCGTAGGCTCGCCCCGCCAACTGACCCCCGAAACGGCCCTCGGGGATAGACCACGGAAACGAATAGCGCCAATGACGATTACCTGGTCCACGCTGACGAGACGCGCCCTAGCCGCGAGCCTCTTTGCTGTGATCCCGCTGACTACCGCGGGATGCATCGAAGACTCGGATTGCGGCATCTGCGATCCGGACAACCTGATCCTGGAGAGCATCTCGGGGGTCAACTACGCCAGTCGCAAGATTCACTTGCTCGGCCCCGAGTGTGTGGGCAGCGACTGCCCCTCGGACATCACCAGCGGAACGTACTTCATCGAAGAGATCGGCAAGTGCGTCGACACCGAAGAAGCGAAGGAGTCCCCGCGCGGTGCAGCTGAGTTCTGCAAGATCTCCCCGCTGGTGACCGTGTTCGGGATCGAGTTCGTGTTCAACAACTTGTTGGACCCGACGTCGGTCGAACTCGTTCGCAAGCGCCCCGACAATCCGCAGTTGTTCGAGGTCTACGACTGGAAACATCAGGTGCTGGAGATCCAGGGCCCGATCACTCGCTACAACGGCGACTACCAAAAGGGGGGCACCGACAGGCCCGACCAGATCACCCGGCTGGTCAACCTGTCGTGCATCGACAACCTCGCCGCAGACGGCGTTGGATTCTCGAACGAGGACTACGAAGACCCGACGACCAACCCGTGCAACCAGCTCGGAGCGGACGGCAATCCACGCAAGATGTGGATGGACGGCGTCATGAAGTCGTACGGCGGTATTCGGACGCCGAGTTCCAACAGTTGCGACACGCCGCAAGATGGCGTGGATACGTGCTGCTCTGAGTGCGATTTCCTGCTTTCGGCCCACGTCGCCAAGTACGGCTTGTCGCAGGAGGTTTCCGAGGGCTCGACCCTGTCCGACGTTAGCGCGCTCAAGCTCAACCCCATCCTGGTCCTCGCTGGCGTGGTTGGCGACGATGTCGTGGACCCCAACGACTACGTCAGGCCCGACGGCGGCGCGATCGTCTGCAACCCCGACACGTCGGTCGGCGACAAGTATATCGAGTGCGCCGATTTCATCCCTTGGGTGAGTCGCGAGCTTGAGGAACGGACGTACCGCTACGGTTTCTGCGACCCGCAGGATCCCGCCTGCACCCCGCAGGAGTACAACCTGCCGTACTACGATCAGCTCAGGGAGACCCACCCCTCCGAGCGCCCGGCCAACCTCGAACGCAAGACCGCATCGTGCACGACGAGTTCCCAGTGTCGCAGCGTTGACACTGGCCACGGTCTGCCCGGCACGGAGTGTGTCGGACATATTGAGGGGACCGAGACCGCCTGTACCCCGGGTGTGACCGACGACTGCATCGAAGGTGCCTGCGTCGCCGAGTGGTTCGTGACCTGCCGACAGCAACCCGATACGACGGGAGTCACCGGGTTCTGCTTCGACAAGCGCTTCTCAGACCGCGGGGCAGCCGCATGCCTCATCGCCGACAACAACTTCGACGTTGTTTGCGACGAAGACGGCGAAGACTGTCGCACCGCCAGCGGTGGCGTCTTCGAGATCGCGCACTGTGACCACAACGACGACGGCGTTCTAAGTTCTGTTGAGTGTTGCCAGGAAGGCCTTGGCGGAGGCAACGGGCGTAGCGACGATGGAGGAGCCCGGTGCGACCCGTTGTTCCAGGCGGTGACCCCCGTCGATAGCTACGAGCGCAACTCGACGCTTCCGGAGTCGACGCGAGACTGCAAGTGCCCGCCCAGCGGCAACTTCAACGATGTGGCGGACGACGCAAAGTGCGCTGCGGTGTTCGAGACCGGTTGTTTCGACAACGACGGCAAGCTGCGAGCCGAGCGAGCCGGCCAGTACGCGATCAAGTTCATCCGCCGCGCGGGCGGCGTCATCTACGATCCGGCGATCAAGGGCTTTGAGTTTCGCCCCGCCGACTCTGGCAGCGTTCCGCGCGCGAGCATCGAGTCTTGCGCGGAGGGCCGTGGGCTCATCGACGACCGCAACCGTGAAGACGGATGGCGCGCCAACGACGTGTTCATCACGGAGAACTTCGAGGACTTCGACCGCGCGCTGTGCTCGGGCCAGACCTACACCGTGGAGTTCAATGGACCGGCTCAAGGCCAGCAGTTCATCAAGGACAAGGCGGACAACACCCTCGATGGCAAAACGACGTATCGGTTCGAGACCCCCGAGTTCCACGTGGTACCCGGCAGCGGCTTCCCGACCAACAACCTCCGCATCGGCGCGTGCGACGAGTTCGCGATTCGTTTCTCGAACAAGTACGACATGAGCCCGGAGAACGTGCGGAAGATTCAGATCTGGCGCATCAAGGAACTGGACGTGACGACTGCGGAGAACTTCCTGCCGCCGAACAACAGCTGTCCGACCGTGGGTCCGGTCGCCGGTGGCCCGGGTTGCGCGACGACGGTCGAGGAAGCCAACGCTGATCCCTGTCGCCCACCGTGCCTGACGATCGACATCGCGAACGTCGGCATCGGCGAGATCTCCGTGCAGATCGATCCGGCCGAGTTCCAGTCGGTCCTGGAGAACAAGCAGTTCTACAGAATGACGGTCGCTGGCCTGGACAAGATGGCCTCCGCAGCGGAGATCAACCCAGACACCAACCGACCGCGCTACTACGACGCGTTTTGGGACGCGTGCGGCATGCCGCTCATCTTGGGCGAAACCGCAGAGGCCGATTTCCTTTACGACTTCGAAATCGACGATCCGAAGTGCAAGGAAGACGTCGACCAGGACCGCATCCAGTTGTCGTGTGACAACGCGCCGGACTTCTTCAACCCGTTCCAAGAGGACTCCGACGGCGACGGGGTTGGCGATGTCGTCGACCTGTGTCCGACCGTTCCCGGTGCGGCAAACAACTCGGCCGACTCGGACAGAGACGGCGTTGGCAACGGGTGCGACAATTGCCGCCAGACCGCCGCCCAGTACAACAAAATCGGCACGGAGAACCCGCCGGCCTACATGGATGTGCGCAACATTCCGTTCCAGCTCGACACTGACCAGGACGGTATCGGCGACGTTTGCGACAACTGCGTGCGCGTTGCCAACTGCCAGGACTACGGTCCCGACAACCCCTACCAGGTCGGCGATCCTATCGAGTACGACGACGTCACGGCGTGCAACGAGGACCTCTCCACTGACCTCGTGGGCGACGCCTGCGAAGGCGACCAGTCCGACATCGCAGCGGGACCGGTCGGCATGGGCCCGGACGACGACTTCGACCAGGACGGCATCGTCAACGTGCGTGACGCCTGCCCGCGCCAACCGCTGCCCGAGAGCATCCCGTGCGCTGGCAACGAGGACTGTCCTGAGGACAGCAAGTGCGAGACCGCCGATGGTATTTGCGACCACCTCGACACCGACAAAGACGATGTCGGCAACATCTGCGACACCTGCATCGCGGTGCCCAACACCATGCAGACCATGGAAGGTCCAATGCAGGAGGACGATGCCGACGGCGACTTCGTCGGTCGTGGCTGCGAGACCAACAATGCGTGCGAAAACCGCGCTGACCCACGACCGTTCGCGTTCTTCGAGTTCGCGGCCAACGGTGCCTGCTGCACTGTCGCGCTAGTCCCCGCCGGGGATGTCGACGACGTCGACGCCAACAAGCTGCACCCCGAAGATCTAATCAACGCGATCACCGAGCAGCCTCTGCTCGACCCAGACGACCGGCCACTTCGTGTGGTGTGCTCCGAAGCTCAGCAGGACGCAGGCGAATGCCGCAAGCTACCGGACGATGTGGCCTCGACTCCGGGCATCCTGACCCCCCCAGCGGGTTGCGAAGCGGCACTGGACGGCGTCAACCCGATCGACAACCCGCGCCTCACGGCAGAGAGTGAAGGCAGCCTCCAGGGCCTGTGGGACAAGTTGTGCTTCCTGCCGCAGTTCGACCAAGACTACGACGGATTCGGCGACATCTGCGACCTGTGTCCGTTTGACTTCGACAACCGCAACACCCCGTACGTCGATGGCAACGGAAAGGTCTGGCCGAAGGCCGGCGCGTTCTGCAACGGCGAGTACTCCATCGATACCAAGTGTGTTGATGACGACGGGATGGCGACTGGCGGCTCGGGCGGCTCGGACGATGGCGGCTCGGACGACGGCTCCGGCGACGGCGGCTCCGGCGGCTCCGGCGGCTAACGCCTAGGCACCGACGTCTCTCCATGGGGGCCCCAGCACAACGTGTGCGGGGCCCTTTTTCTATGGGGCGAGCCGCGTGTGGCCGGCCACCAGCGCCAAGGACTGGCCGTCAGACTTCAGGCAGACCCGCAAGACGACGCGCGGCGTTCATCCTGACTTCCCAATCGATCTCGCGCTCAATCACGATCCGCTGGGCCTGGGGCGAGCCTGCGCCGTGCATGCACTCGATGCGCAGGGGTACCGACTGCGGCCCGTAGGTCATCGCCTCGATCAACCGCAGACACTTGGCACGGGTGGGCGAGCCAACGATGGCGGTCAGCGCCTCGCCGTAGTCCGGATGCGCCAACTCGGAGAGCGAGGGCATCGTCGCCATCAAGCCGCCCGCGAGGTCCTCGGCCAGCCGCACGACCTCGTAAGGGAGCCGAGTCACGTTCTGCTTGCAGACGTTGGCCAGCACCTTGTCGACCTGCCATACGCCGGCCGGGTGCTGCGTCGACCGGTAGCTCGCAGCCAGACCCAGCCCGTGGATGGTCTCGGCCAAGTGCGCCATTTCCACAAGTTTGTCACGCACGTGCGATGCCTTCCGCACCCCGTTCTCCCGGGCCACCAACGCTGTAGCGCCGATCAGGACATCGAGGTTGCCGGGCTTGCAGCCCCCGTACGAGGCCCGATGAAAGCCCGCGAACGCATCCAGCAACGTCGCACACGCGGGCAGGTCTCCGTCGAGAAAGATGCGCTCGGTTGGCACAAAGACGTCGCGAAACAGCACCACGACTTCCTGGCCCGCATACCGCAGGTTCCCCGCGTCGGGGCCCCCCTTGCGACCGTCGGACGGTTGGCGTCCGACAATCATACTGATGCCCGGCGTGTCCACGGGCATCGCCGCTGCGATGGCGAAGTCCTCCTCCCCGGGTCGCATTGCTGTCCCGGGCAAGACCAGGATCTGATGGCTGTTGGCGGC
>JAESSZ010000139.1 GCA_016763875.1 Nannocystaceae bacterium | reverse complement strand
CGCGACTTCGACCGAGACGGGCGCGAGTGTAGCAAGCACGAGCGCCGACGGCTCAACCGACACGGGCAGCGGCGCCTCCAGTACGGGAGGGCCAGACTTGCTTTCGGAGAGCGCCTACGCCGGGCTCCAGTGCAACGATGGCGACCCCCTGCCTCGCCTGATGCTCGAAGCGTACTTCAGCGCCGAACGCCCCGAGAGCTGCGCCCCGCCAAAGAACATCGCCGAGGACATCTTCCTGGCTGTCATCCCGAACTGGGACGGCAACGCGAATGACGCGAGGCGGCGATTGCCCCCCTCGCGTGATCGTTGTCGGCCCAGCGGGCACTACCCACGCCATGAGCCTGGATAGACACACGATCCAAGCGTCTGTTCTTCGGATGCTGGTCGACGCAGCCGAGGAACAAGGCGTGAGTGCCAACGCGATGTGGACCCGCCTCGCTGTAGACCGCGCCACCGTTACCGCGTCCGATTCCAGCGACCCGGACCACGTCGTGCCCTTGGCTCTGACCGATGCGGCGTGGATCTGGGGTTCGCGGCTTGGTCCCTCCGATTTCGCACTGCGGGTCGGAGCGCGCGTCGATGCCAAGTCGTTGGGCCTGCTTTCGTACTTGCTCGCGGCAAGCGATACCGTGGGCGACGCACTTTCGCAGCTCGTCCGGTTCTACCCGCTGTTGTCCTCGGGAACACGACATCGGTTGTCCACCCGTGGTGACACCATGGCGCTGGACATCGAACTCGCCAGTCCAGCGACGCGAAGTGGTGTCGTCGAGTCTTTTGCCGCGTCGGTGGTCGTCTCGTTCTTGAGCACCGAGAGCGATGGCGCCTTTTCACCGACGTCGGTCCTGCTGAGACAGCCGCCCCCCGACCACGCCTCGTGCCGCTCCCACGAACGCTTGTTTGGCGCTCCCGTGCGCTTTGGAGCCAAGCGATGCGCTGTCGTATTTCTCCGCACCGCCCTCGCCCACCCGATGCGCGGGGGCGATCCGGTGCTCGCAAAAATTCTTGAGCAGCATGCTGCCGGACAACTAGAGACTAGGGTCGGTGTCGCCGCGTCACTCGCCGACCGGGTGCGAACATGCTTGGTTGAAGGCGCCAGCGGAACGCGAGCGATCGCCTCCCGACTGGGACTAAGCGAACGCTCGCTCCGAAGGCAACTCGCTCGCGAGGGGACGTCACTGGCAGATCTGAGCGCACGCCTGCGGAGCATCGCGGCCCTTCGCCTGCTCGCAGATCAGTCGATACGATTGCCCGATGTTGCTCGTCAGTTGGGCTACTGCGATACGTCGACGTTCAGCCGAGCGTTTCGCCGCTGGCATGGTGTGTCCCCTCGCGCCTACGCCCAAGCCAACGCTACGGCCACGGGATCACGTTGTTGAGCTCCAGGTCGAGACCGTCCTCGCCAGCGGTCACCTCGAGGCACGACAGCACGCCATCCCCGATACCCGACGCAAACAACAAGTCGCCGGGCCCTGGCGCGGGTGCCTCCGGATCGGCATCGCCGTTGTCATCCAGGAAGAACGCCAGATGCACGGTAGACGGCGGCACGTCCGCTATCTCCCACGGGATCGTCGTGTTGAGATCGGAAAGGTCTGCGTCGAGAACAACGGTTGCGCCCACGAGTTGAGCGTCGAGCGCACACTCGGAGAACGCAGCGATGCCGACCGTACCGACGCCATCGTTGCCTTCGGCGATCATCGCCGCCTCGCCACGCCGCACCGTTCCGGAAATCGAAGGCAGCGGGATACTCGCAGTGAGGACGATCTCCACATCGTCATCGTGCGTCGCCTCGACACAAGAAAGCACGCCATCGCCCACGGCGTCCGCGAACAGGATATCGCCAGGACCGGGGGCCGGCGCCATTGGGTCGGCGTCCCCATTGTCGTCCAAGAACAGCGCTAACGCGACGGTTCCCTCTGGAAGGTCGGAGATCGAAAACAGAACCTGCGATCCGAGTTCGGAGAGGTCGGCATCGGCGACGACCGCCCCACCAAGCGTTTCGGCGTCCAACGAACAGCTCGCCAACGCCGCGACGTAGAGCACCCCGACACCGTCACCACCCGGCGCAATAGCGGCACTAGCCGCCCGTGCGACGCTCCCCATGAGCGTCGGGGCGACGCTCCCCTCTTCGTCTCCGGTCTCGTCCTCCGGCTCCGGGCATCCGACTAGGGGCAGCAGCGAAATAAGCAACAAGGGAAATAAGCGATTCATCTGGACCAGCGTGACCGTCCCGTCCGGCATCTCCCATGTCCGATGCGGCCAACGCCGTGGCCACATCGGTCTGCCATGCCCCAGGGCCGGAAAACCGTCGATTGCGCTGAGGCGTGGCGGCCAACTAGAGTTCGATACCGAATCCAGCGACTGCCTTGCGGACAAAGTCCATGTGGGCGTCGCACCGGGTGTAGATGCCGCCATCTCCACAAGGCAGAACCGGCTGCCCTGCCGCCCGCGAGGTTAGACCCGCGACGCGAAGTTCGCCGTCGACCGAGATGTACGCAGGCCCGCCACTATCGCCGTTACAGGTGTCGAACCCGTCCCCTCCCGCGACAAACTCAAGGTCTGATTCGTAGTCGAACTTCGTCTCGGCAGCATCGAGGTTGTCAGCGTCCGAGCGGCGTAGCGAAACAATGGGAACACTGACCCTACGTTTCGTTCCGAAGCCTGACGCACTCCATAGGTCGTTGTTGCCAAACCCGACGAGAGTCGTGGCTTGTGCCGCTGCGACCTGCTCAGTCGTCGCAACCGGGACAGGCAGCGTTTCGGCAGCGGTCCGCAGAACCAACACCGCGATGTCGCTCACCCCCGTCGCGACATAGTCTGGATGTGGGACCACGCGCTTGATCGAAACAACCTCTGCCTGGGGCGTCGGCTCGTACTGCTTGTCCAATCCCAACCCAACGACGTTGGGTGTACGTCCAGGGGCGTAGCAATGAGCAGCAGTCAGCACCACTCGCGGATGGATCAAGACCCCCGTGCAAAACCAGTCTTCGAGGCCATTCCCCAGCCGACGGCCCACCAGGCAACATTCTGGAAACGTGGCGGGCGCCACCGGGAACCCCCCAACGATGCGTTCTGCGAGATCGCTGAGCGCTTCCGTGCCCACGTGTTGAGCCAGCAACCGAGCGAGATCGACATGCCGACGCATCAGCATCTTGAAGGCGACCTCGGCATCAAAACCTTCTCGTGGCGGTGAACAATTGGGACAATTTGGGCGTGACAATCGAACCTCTCACCGGTTCTTGCGCCGGCTCGGTCAGGTAGTGGAGTTTGCGAGGAATTCCGTCACGAGAATCGACGGTCACAACCAACCGCCGGGTTTGAAGCGATTGAGCGGCCCAATCACGGACGAACATCACTGCAGCGACCGCCACGCCAGGACGTCCTGGACTTACCTCAACGAGGCTGGAGTTCGTCGGACCGACGCATCGTTTGGCCTGACCGTTCGGCGGGGTCACCTGGCCCAAGGGCGGTTGCTCGTAGTCGCTCGGGTTTCACGATCGACCACGCCACGATCGACCCGGCCCAAACGATGCGGTTGAGCGCGGCAGTTGATACGACCGCGTGCTACGCTGCCCGCTCGCGATGTGGGGTGCTTGGTCGCAAGTGAGAGCGGGCGAGCGCTCCGACACGATTGTCGCAACAGGCAGCCTGTTTGCGTTCATGTGCGCCCAGGGCCTGTTGGGGACCGCCCGCGATGCGCTGTTCCTGGCGGAGATCCCAGCGACGCACCTGCCCTGGCTGTACATCGCGGTTGCCGCGTTCGCGCTGGTGATCACCGGACTCACTTCTGGCCGTTCGGGCGGGTCGGGACCCCGCCTTTCGGCCTGGTTGCTCGGTTGCAGTCTGGTCACGCTCGGGTTTTTGCCGCTGGTGAACAGCGGCGCCCTATGGACGCTCTACGCTCTGTACGTTTGGTCGGCGCTGTCGGTGAGCGTCGCCGTCGCGCGCTTCTTGGCCCTTCTGGGTGACCTCTTCACGGTCACCCAGGCCAAGCGGCTCTACGCGGTGATCGGAGTGGGCAGTGCTTTGGGGGCGATCTCTGGGGCGGGGCTCGCCGGTTTGTTGGTGCTCGTGCTTCCCGCGAAATACTTGCTGGTCGCTGCCGCCGCAATGATCGCCGCCAGCGCCGTCGGCCCGATTTTACTGTGCCGCAGTGCCAACACTAGTCACCACGCCACCGAAGCGGTGCGGGCGCGCGCGCCTTCCCCGGCACCAGCCCGGGTGCTCGCGGTCGCCAGGGACAACTACGCTTTCCGGTTGGCCATGATCGTCCTGCTCGGCGCGGTGATCTCGACACTCGTTGACTACCTGTTCAAGAGCACCGTCGCCCACACCGTTCCCGCCGCCGAACTCGGTCAGTACTTTGCCCGGTTCTACTTCACGGTGAACTGCATCTCGCTGGTCGTGCAACTGCTGCTCGTACGCCCGTTGATGCGGGTCCTGGGCACGACCGGCGCGCTCACGTTGCTGCCGGTGGCGCTGCTTGCGGGCGCACTGGGCATGTTTGCCGTGGCGGGGGTTGCCGGAGTATTGGTGCTCAAAGGCGCCGATGGCGGCCTTCGCTTCTCGGTGCACCGTACTGCGATCGAGCTGCTGTATCTCCCACTGGGAGAGAAACTCCGCCGTACCGCAAAAATCGTCATCGATATCGCGGCGCAGCGCGGCGGTAAGGCGCTGGCATCCGTTGGCATCCTGGGCGCCGCGGCCCTCGGTGCGCCGCCCGAGCACCTCGCGATCGCCGTTGCCGTCATGTGCGTCCTGTGGCTCGGCCTCACCCTTGAGCTACGAAAGCACTACCTCAACCTGTTCCGCTCGATGCTTACAGAGGCCGCCGGGCGCACGCCCTTGCAACGACCCGAGCTCGACTTGGACTCGCTTGAATCGCTGATGGCCGCACTCAACAGCCAGGACGACTCGCGGGTGTGTGCCGCCTTGCGGTTGCTGGCGAACGAAAACCGCCAACGCTTGATTCCCGCCCTAATCCTGTACCACCCGTCACCCCCCGTACTCGTCGAGGCGCTGAACGTGCTGTCGGCGTCAGGGCGCACGGACTTTATCCCGTTGACCGACAGGCTGCTCACCCATGAGTACGCCGATGTCCGCGCCGCCGCGCTGCGAGCAAGGATCGCAACGACAGCCGACGAAGCACTGCTGCGCTCCAAACTGGAGGTGGACTGCCCCGTCGTGAAGGCGACCGCGCTCGTCGGCCTCGTAGGCCTCGGCTTCGCATCGGTGGACGAAACCGATCCCTACCTCAGCGACATCATCCACAACGGAAGCAACATCGCCCGCGAAGCCCTCGCTCGCGCGATCTCGTTTCGGCCCGCCGCCCACTTCGAAGACTATCTTCTGCAGTTGTCGGAGTACCCCGACCCGGCCGTGCAACTGGCGGTCATCCGGTCGATGCAGGCAATGCCAACGCCACGCTACTTCCCCCGGTTGCTCGCGATGCTCACCAACCGCGCGGTTCGACCGCTCGTTCGCGAGACGCTGGTCCAAATGGGCGCCCCCGCCCTGTCCTTCCTGAGTGAGGCAATGAGCGACGACGAGCTACCGATTGCGGTCCGTCACCACCTCCCGCGCACACTGCTGCTGCTGGAGCCCAAGGCCCCGCCGCCATCTTGCTGCGGCAGCTCCCACGCGAGCAAGACGGGGTCGTGCGCTACAAGATCCTGCGCGCCCTGGGGAGTCTGGCGGCACAAAATCCGAAGCTACGCCTCGACACCAAAACGCTGCACAAGGCGCTCGCGAACAACCTACGGCGGGCGTACCAATTTATCGACTGGCGGTTAACGCTGGCCCGAGGTGTCCGCGACGTCCCGGAGCGCGACACAGAGGCACATCAGCTCCTCACCAAGCTCTTGCACGACAAAGAGCGCAATACCATCGAGCGTATCTTCCGTCTTCTGGGCCTTTTGTTCCGCGACGAAGACTTGGCGATCATCTACCGCGGACTGGGCGACTCGCGGAAGCACGTCGGCTCTAGCAGTCGAGAGCTCCTGCAGAGTTTCCTCGACGGCGACCTGGGCGAGGCGGTGCTCGGCCTCATTGACGATGCGCCGGACCGCGCTCGAATCCGGGCCGGAGCGCACTTTCACCAGCGCGAAGACCTCACCTACGAGGCGCTGCTGGCCGGGCTTATCGACGGCGACGGCGACTCACTACGGAGCCTCGCCGTGTACCACGTCGGAGAGCTGGGGCTGCAGGAGTTTCGTGGTCGCATCGAGGCGGTGACCCCGTCACCCGAAGGATTCCTGCCCGCCGTATTGCGTCAAACAACGGCGACCCTGGCGGGGGCACAGAGCGGCTCATGAGACCACCCAACGTCAACGAAGTGTATGCACTGGGACTCGACGCCCGCACCGACGACCGGTTCTCGGGACCGCTGCAGCGTTTGCTGCACATCCAAGCCTCACCCAACCTCACCGAACTTCGAGGCCCAGAGCTCACCGCGCTCGCGCAGCATTGCCGCGAGCGATTCTTCGCGCAGGGCGCCACGATCTACGGGGGCTCACAACCCGTCACGTGTGCGCACATCCTCGTCGAGGGGAGCGTTGACCTTATCCACGACGGGGTCGTGCAACGCACCGTCAAGGCGCCCTATGCGGTCGGCATGATTCCCATGTTCGCGGGTACAAGCGCGCATGCGCTGGCGAGCACAGACACGCTCACGCTGGAGATCACGCGCGATCGATTGTACGAAGCAATGGAGGACAACTTCGCCGTCCTGCACGGCGCGGTCGTTCGGATGTTGCGCGAGGTCAACGACGTCCAGCGGCTGCTGGATATTCGCGGGTCCATGGCCCGGACCGAGCCGGAAGAAGTTCCGTACCCAGAGGAAGAACTCGACATGGTCCAGCGCATCGGGCTGCTGCGGCGCGGGTTTTACGAGGACACCAACCTTGAGCCCATTGTGGAGTTGGCGCGACGCGGTGATGAGCTGCGCGCCGAGGACGGTCACGTGCTGTGGGGAGAGGGCAGCCCCGCCGGTTGGGGACTTCACGTCCTGCACGGGGTTATTCACTGCCGTGGGGAGGACGGCCGCCGTGACTTCCGCATGGGTCCGGGGTCCGTGGTCGGCTACATCGACGCGCACGCAGCGAGCCCCCGGGCGTACACCGCGACCGTCGAAGGACGACTGGTCGCGTTCAGGGGCACGACGGAAACGTTCTTCGACGTATTGGAGGACAACTTTGAGCTCGGGATGGGGTTCTTGTCCGCGTTGTCTACGGCCCTCGTTGGCCTGTACGAGAAGGTTGCCGAGAGCGACGACGAGAGCACGTAGATGGAGCGAGAAAACACCCCTGCCAAGACCTGGCTTGAACGGGTTCTTTCGCTGGCGGCCGAGGTGCGCCCAGGCGAAGCCGTCACCGCGCTGATCTTGTCGCTGAACGTGTTCGCGGTTCTGAGCGCGTACTACATGATCAAGCCCGCGCGCGAGGCTCTGATCTTGGCGATGGACTCTGGCGCCGAGCTCAAGAGCTATGCCTCCGCCGCCATCGCGGTGCTGCTGCTGCTCGCCGTCCCGCTATATGGGCGAGTGGCGAATCGGATGCAACCGAACCGGCTGGTCATCAGCGTCACGTTGTTCTTCGTCTCGAACCTCGTGGCGTTCTATTTCGCGGGCCAAAATGCCGTCCTACGGCCGCTGCTGGGCATTCCCTTCTACCTGTGGGTAGGGATGTTCAACATGATGGTCGTCGCCCAATTCTGGGCGTTCGCCAACACTGTCTACACGGTTGAACAAGGCAAACGTCTTTTTGCCGTCGTTGGAATCGGCGCATCGCTTGGTGCCGCAGTCGGAAGCAAGGTGGCGTCCGCGCTGGCCGAGCGGCTCGGCGAGTCCAGCCTGATGTTGGTCGCGGCCGCGGTGCTTTCGGTGAGCGCCGTGCTCACGCAGTGGATCCATCTGCGCGAGCGCGACCGTTCCTCTGCACCACGAAAGCCGAGTTCGCCTGCGAAGGCCGGCGGGTATGCGATGGTGTTCAGCGACCGCTACCTCCTGCTGCTGGCCGCGCTGACGCTCATCCTGAACTTCGTGAACAGCAACGGCGAGTACGTCCTCAGTGTGATGATCTCCGACTGGGCCGAGCAGTCCAAGGCCGCCGGTACGCTCGGAGGGCTGAGCAAGGGTGCTTTCATCGCCAAGCAGTACGCCGACTTTTTCTTCTACGTCAACATCATGGGCGTCGTACTGCAGACCTTCGTCGTGAGTCGGATCGTGCGATGGGGCGGCATGCGATTGGCCCTGCTCGTGCTACCGGTGATCGTGCTGGGCAGCTGGTCTTTGATCGCACTGTTCCCCGCGCTGCTGATGGTGCGCGTAGGCAAGACGGTCGAGAACGCCACCGACTATTCGATCAACAACACCGTCTGTCACATGCTGTGGCTCCCCACCAGCCGAGAGGCGAAGTTCAAGGCAAAACAGGCGGTCGACGCTTTCTTCGTACGCATGGGAGACGTCGCCTCGGCAGGGCTTGTCTTCGCCGCCACCACGCTCACGTCACTCTCGGTCTCGACGTTCGCCCTGATCAACGTCGCACTGGCAGGCGGGTGGATCCTCGTCGCCGCCGCTATCATGCGGCAGCAAAAACGCCTGCTCGCGGGGGCAGTGGCTGACTCCCGTAAATACTACCGGCCCACGACGAGCAGGATGCACAAACCGTAGCTCAGGGTCTCAAACAAACACGACGCGAGACAGTTTCGGTAGGTCGCCCGCCACGCTCACGCCTGACCATCCTCAGTATCGATGGATTCCGGCCATCAACGAATGGAACAAAGTCGTGGCCACAGCGTCCAAGGCTTTGGGACCGGTCGCCTCGCCAGACGCCACCGGTTCGGTGAAACTATGCCTATGACTTCTCGGCCGCTCCCATTGTTTGCCACCGCGCTGACCCTTGCTCTGTCTGCTTGTGCGGACGACGGAGACAGTGCACCCGCAGGCACGGGTGACAGCGGTAGCGAGACTGGGGCCGCTGACACAAGCACCGGCGAGGTGGATCCGGACGACGGTACGACCGCGAGCATGAGTACCGGCATGCCCGACGACGCTGACACCGGTTCGACCACAGGCGAGCCCTTGACGCGCCTCGAAGCGATTCATCGAGGGCTGAACATCGCCATGTTCCAGTGCACCGGCCGTGCGTGGCCGGGGATCACGGGGAACATCCAGTCGAGCCAGATCCTACTGGTCTCCGAGGACGAGGCCACAGCATATTTATGGAACGACCAGCAGCTCGGCGCAGTCCCGCCTGAGCTGACCGAAGTCGACTTCGCCAGTTTGGGTCCCGAGTGGTTGTCGACGTTTGGCGTTGGCATTTACAACGACGTGGTGACCTTGGGCATCTCGCTCGACGACACCGCGGAGACAAACGCCCTACTCGAGGAGGCCGGCGTGCCACCGTGGCACGACTACGCGTTGAACCTGGCGTTTCACGAAGGCATGCACTTCTTGTCCGGACAAGGCGACTGGAACGTGATGCCGGGCAGCCGTTCACTCCCGTACCCGGAGCCGTGGCAGCCCCGTTACCTGCGAGCTGAGCTGGGCTGGGCGCTGCGGACCGAGCTCGAGGCGGGGACGTCCGAACTTGGGCCAGCGGCGTTTTGGCGTGAGACCGTGCGCGAGCTATACGCAGACGACATGAACGCAATCGCGGCCTACGACATCACCGAAGGCAGCGCGGAGTACGGCTCGGCGATGATGAGCGCGCTGGCCGACTTGGGTTGCGATGCCACCGATGACGAGCTGGTGGACGCGGTAATCGAGCGCCTCGACATCTACGCATCGCTGTCGCGCTACTCCGGTGGTCGCGAGCCCTACGATCTGGGGGTGCTGGCGGGACTACACTTGCAACGCCTCGAGCCCAACGGCTGGCAAAGCTTCGTCGAAAACGGAACGACGATGCAGGCGCTCCTATTCGCTCAGTCCGAACCCGGGGTTGAGCCGGACAACGCCGAACGGCAGGCGGAGGCCCAAACGGCGGTCGACGCTCGCAATGTGATCGCCGCCGAACGCATCGAGCCAATGCTGCTCGACATGGCGGACCCGGACTTCTATCGCCTGCCGATCCCCTTCAGTTGGATCCAAGGGTCGTTCTCGCCCGGCGGTTTCTACTACCTGGCCGACGATCCCCAGCAGACCCAAATCTTGCTGAGCTACTCGGCGCTGCACCTGAGCACGGGCGGTACGGAGATCGATGTCGACGCGCTAACCTCAATCGTCGGCGTGGCCAATCCTTGCGCCGTTGGGCCGGGAATCGTCCTGCTGCTTCCCGCGAGCGCTGTGGCCGACAATGACGACGGAACCGTTACATCCAGCGACGAGCAGGTCGTGTTCGAGGACCTAACGGCCACGGTGATCGAGGACGGTGATGCATTGCCGTGGCTGTGCCCCGAAGAGCTGGCGGCGCATCCGCCCAACCCCGGCCTGCTGGGAGCGGTCGGAATCTCGGAGTCGGGGCGCCCCTTCGTGCTCGAGTTGCCACTACCGTGATCCCGCGAGTTCGTCGACCTACGGTTTGTTGGCCAGGGCCTCGATCTCAGCCCTGTTCTTCTCAAGGATAGCGTCTCGTTCCCGCTTCTCGGCGGCGATGCTGGCATCGTCGAAACCTAGCTCGCGCGCAATGGCATCGGTCTTACGCTTGGCTGTGTCCTTCTTGCCCTTGGCCAACAACGCCGCGTACTCGGACGGGCTCACGGCCGGCGGGAACCACACGTCACGTTCCGCGAACAGCGCTTTGATCTCACCGAGGAGGGCGTTGTCCGGATCGTGATAGCCCACCGCGCGCACGATCTGCTGGGCCACGCCCATCTTGCGATCCGGGTCCTTGGCGTTGAACAGCTTACGAACCGTGACGTGCCAACTTCCGTCGTCGATGTAGTGCAGCCAGTGGTGAGCTTGGCCAACGGATTCCTCCGTGGTCGAGATCGACTTCGGGGCCTCCTTGGTCTCGAACCCCCACGAGTAGCAAAGGTTGGTGCGAGTCACGCCTGCCGTGGTGTAGGAACTCGCGTGGGCGATCCCGAAAACCAAGCCCTCGTTGCGGATCGCAGCGGACCCGAGCACGTTGTAGAAAAAGTGACACCTGTCCTCCCGTTCGTCGCGTTTGCCAAAATCGGCGCGACCTTCCGACACAAGCTTGCCGTCCGCCGTTTCGACGCGCACCTCAGAGCTTCCGACAAAGTCGGCGCCCGTTCGACCTAACGCGGGAATCGGGAGGGTCTTGGTTTCCCCCTCGTCGTTGGTCACGGTCGCCGTAACGTCGAACTCGAAACCGTTGACGAACTGAACGTAGGCCTCGTCGCCAGACTTTGCGCAGCCAACGGCGAGCGTTAACGCGGTGAGTAATGCGGATGCAACGACAATGCGTGGGATGGAGCGGTTGGGCTTGGACATCGCTGACCTTCACCAGGGCAATCGCGACGTGAAGGTCAGCGGTGCAGAAAAAATACCGCGTCGGTGCGCTTTTCTGGGGCTCTCAGGGTGCGGGGTGGTCCAACCGCCATTGGTCCAGCGCCGCCAACGGTGACTCCGTGCCGGGCTGGCCTTCGGACTGGCCACGAGCGTAGTGGGCACGGGCAACCGTCGCCAGCGCCCGCGCTCGCCCGATAGAGCCGCCCGTGTCCACCAACGCCCTGGCGAGCCCAAACTCAGCGTCACCCCGCGTGATGGGGTCCGCCTCGGAGTCGTCGCCGAGCGCGACAGCGCGCTCCAGCAATGGGAGTGCTGTCCTCGGCTCCCCCGATGCGAGGTGCGCTCGACCCAACGCGGCCAAGACTGTGATCATCACGGACCGCTCGCCACCTTGTGCGCGCTCCAAGATTCCGACGGCGCGCGACAGCACCTCCTTCGCCCGAAGCAGCTCATCGTTGGCCAGCAGCGCCCCCCCAAGATTGCTCAGCACACGCGCGATCTCAGGGTGGTCGGGCGCCTGGTACCCCTCGCGGATCGCCAGCGCCTGTTCAAGGTGGTCAATGGCCCCCGCGTAGTCCTCCTGGGTCGCGAGCAACAGTCCGTAGTTGCCCAGTGCGCCCGCGCGCGTATCGGCGGGGG
>JAESSZ010000138.1 GCA_016763875.1 Nannocystaceae bacterium | reverse complement strand
TCGAGACCGGTCGACGGCGGCGGTCCCAAGTCGCTCCCAAGAGCAGTGTTGCGACCGCGAGACCGAACCCAAACCCCGCCACTTCAAGCGCGAGCCAAGCTGGACTCACGCCCACCGATGCCAACTCGCGGGCCCGCCCAGCCACGGTGAGATACACGATGGTGCCAACGACAATGCCCGCGCCGCCCAACACAACGGAGGCGTGGGCGGCGATGGTCCGGGGCCGAAGTTGGGGCCCGATGCGTGCGACCACAAACGTGGCGAGCAGGGCCGCTATCGTCCAGCAGATCACCGCCGTAACCAGCCATTGCGTTCGTGGGAAGGGCTCCCTCGGGGTCATCGCGCCCTCGACCTGCCACAGCAACTCGTCAAACGCCGACTCGTACAAGACCTGCGAACGCGACTCGACCGCCATGATGATGGCGGCGTGACTGCGGCCTGTCGGCACGAGCGCGAGCAAGAACGCCTCATCTTCCAGAGTCCAGCGTGCGTGCACGACGGCCGCGCCTGGCGTGTCCAGCTCGACGCGGCCCATGCGGTCTGGGGACGACTCGATTCCCAGCAGAGCCTGGGCGTCGTACAGCAGCGCGGCGGTTCGCGCGGCTTGGGCCGGTGGCCCTTCGCCCATCGCCGCGGGGGGCATCGCCCCTGGCATATCGATCACTGCGATCACCTCGGCGTAGTCGTCAGCCGCGTTCGTACTGATGATCGAACTCGTGCGGCCGCCGGCCTGCGCGGCCCAACCGTCCACGCGCTCGCGGGTCTCGATGGGTACTCGGTTGGACCAACCGCCCGGGGTCGGGATGGTGACCACGGCGAGCGCCGTTTGCGCCATGAGCGCGAAGGCCGCAACAAGGCCAAGTGGAACGGCCGTCTTTGCGCAGCGCAGCAGGTCGGCCCAGATCACCGTTCTACGCTAGCAGTCGCCGCGTATCGCGTCAGTTTTGCGACGAGTCGAGCCATCGTCGAGGGCAACAAAACACCATTGATTGTGGTGTTTTGTCGAGGCGTCTAATTGTCTGTTAATAGGCAAGATTGACCGATTCCGGTAGGCTCGTGGGAGCAAGAGCCGTGTATCTTCTCTTTTTACGGTGAGTTACCGTTTGTAAAAGAGACCAAGACGACCAAGACTGTGTAACGAGAGGTCTGAATGGAGAGCCGACGCAGAAGTATCGCCAAAGCGCTCAGTTGGCGCGTGCTCGCGGTGATCATCACCGCATTTGTCGCGTACCTGTTTACGGATGACCCAGTGTTCGCGATCCAGATTGGGCTCGCGGACTCGGTCATCAAGCTACTGGTCTACTACCTCCACGAACGCGCGTGGATCCGCGCTTCGTTTGGTCGAACCACGGTCAAGGAGGCGGTCGCAACCCCCTCCGAGCGCCGACAACGTTGCTAGAGTTTTGAGGTTCGCCAACTGGCGGGCGTCGCGTTCTCCGTCCACGCGAGTTGCGAGACTGCTGGTTCACACCACGCGGCGCATCACGATAGCGGAGATGTTGTCTGGACCCCCGCCCTTGTTCGCGGCTTCGATGAGCCGACGACTCGAATTTCGGACGTCGCGCTGGCATACCAGCACGCCGATCTCCTCGTCGGACACTACGTCGCTCAAGCCGTCGCTACACAGCAGGACGTTGTCGCCCTTGTTGAGCATGAACTCGTTGATATCGGCGTCGCCCTTGTTCTTACCGTGGCCCAAACATCGGCTGATGCGGCCGCGATAGGGATGGATCGAGGCCTGCTCTTTGGTGAGCAGGCCCTGGTCCACGAGTTCCTGCACCATCGTATGGTCGGTGGTGATCTGCTGGACGTTGCCGTCACGGACGACATAGCCGCGGCTGTCGCCCGCGTGCGCGACCCATAGGCGATCGCGGATCCCCAATACCGCTACACACGTGCAACCCATGCCGTGGGCGTTAGGGTTTGCCCGCGCCTGGTCGCCGATGCGCTCGTTGGCTTTTTCGAAGCCGTCACGCAGAAGCTGATCGGGCGGTTTGCCGGACGCAAACTCGGCCTCGATGAACTCGCTGATCATGCCCACCGCGAGGGCCGAGGCGACTTCGCCTGCGCTGTGGCCACCCATGCCGTCGCAGACGATGGCCAAGAAATAACCGCGCCCGTCGTCCGGGTAGATGGCGATCGCGTCTTCGTTGTGATCGCGTGCGATACCGGTGTCGCACGCGCCAGACATCTGGACCTCGAAGATCCCCGGGACATGCGAGCGCTTGAAAAGCTTGTACATCCGACCGTGGGGAGGTTAGCACCTCACCCGGCATCGGCGCCTCGGATGTAGCCATCTTGGACCCGACCCCGTGGGGCCGGCGATGGCTGTCAAAAATACGGGGGTGGAGCCGAGGGGGTTCGAACCCCTGACCTGTGCATTGCGAACGCACCGCTCTCCCAACTGAGCTACGGCCCCGGGAGCCGCGGAATGTAGCCGAAGGGTTGGGCACGCGCAAGGCGTCAATCGTGGGCAACCGGGCGCCGTTGCGCGTTGATTTGGCGCGAGCGATGCCACGCGATAACGGCGCCCAACAATGCGTAGCCGGCGATAACCGCTAGGAGTCCCCACAGCACAGGGTCCTCGGACTTCATCAGCGGGATGAGCAACTTTCGCATTGTCGGCGTGAGATGCAACCTACCACCCCGATGTCCCCGCCTCCCAAGCCCGGCAAGCAACGTCTCGACACACTCGTGGTCGACCGCGGGTTGAGCGACACGCGGTCACGCGCCCAGGCGCTCATCATCGCTGGCCAAGTGGTGGTGGATGACCAGCGGATCGACAAGGCGGGGACCATGGTCCCGGTCAATGCCGCGATTCGGTTGCGGGGTGAGGCCAACCGCTACGTCTCTCGTGGCGGACTCAAGCTGGCAGGCGCATTGCGGCGGTTTGCGGCCGACGGGCTTGAGCTCGCCGGGCGGGTCGCGATGGATGTGGGTGCATCAACCGGGGGCTTCACGGACTGCCTCTTGCAGCTGGGCGTCGCTAAGGTCCACGCCGTCGATGTTGGCTACGGGCAGCTGGCCTGGAAGCTCGCCACCGACGACCGCGTGGTCGCGCACGACCGCCGCAACATTCGAAAACTCGACCCCGGGGAGTTGGGAGAGCGCGTCTCGCTGGTCGTGATCGATTGCTCATTCATCTCGCTGGTCAAGGTTCTGCCGCACTTGCCTCCGTTCCTGGCCCCCACCGCCGACCTCGTCATTCTGGTCAAGCCGCAGTTCGAGGTGGGCAAAGACAACATCGGCAAGGGCGGCATCGTGCGTGACGACACACTTCGGGTGGCAGCGCTGGACGCGGTGCGGGAGGCGGCCCTTGGGCTCGGGTTTCAGGCTCGCGCGCATTGCGACTCCGACACCCACGGCCGCATGGGAAATCGAGAGTTCCTGCTGTGGCTTACCTGGGCGGGGTGAGCTACGTTGCCGCGCTCGGCTCATGAGCGACGAAGAAACCGAAACCACGCAGCCCGTTCCGCCAACGGTGAGTTCCAAGGCGCGGTCGTTGCTGCGTTCCATGGCCCACCGGTTGGAGCCAGTTGTGCAACTTGGTGGCGACGGGTTGTCGGAGTCGGTCATCGAGGCCGTGAACACTGCGCTGGGTGACCACGAACTCATCAAGGTGAGGCTCGGGAAGTCGTTCGCCGGTGAGCGCAAGGCGTCCGGCCGTCAGCTCGCAGAGGCTGTTGGCGCCGACCTGACCCAGGTCATTGGTCGCGTCATCGTGCTCTATCGGCCCCGTCCCGGGAAAGACGACGAGAAGCGCCCGCGTATCAAACTGCCCACGCGCTAGTAAGCTACCCTTGCCGTAGGTCGCTTCACGCCTATGGCCGCTCGTCCGTATATTCCCGCCATCGCGCTCGCTTTGGCCTTCACCGTCGGCGGTGCCTGCCACCGAGGGCAGGGCGTCGCTCCGGATGAGCAGGTCTGGGGGGGCAGCAAGCGCGGCGGTCCCAAGATTGTGATGAGTCGCGCGGAGCCCGAGGTGGGCCAGCCAGCGCCGATCATGGCGATCCTCGAGACCGCGCTGACGGACAACTTCGTCCAGCTCGGCGGCGAAGAGTTCGATCCGCCCGCGTACTACATCGGCTACGACGTCATCGCGACTGACGAGCTGTACATAGAACTCGAGGACGGCGTGCTGCTGTCGGACAAAGTCGATCACGATCGTGTGCTCGACATCGATGTCCGCGTCGGCTCGCCCCAACTCGACAACGGGCACACGCAAGGCGGCGACTACGGCCCGGGCAATGGCCTGGGTTCTGGCATGGCGGTCAGCCTCGACGACGTTGCGTTGTCGCTGGAGCAGACGATCTGGTTGGATACCGAAGCGCAATACGACGCCGCGGTTGCCAAGTTTGCCGAGGTCGTGAGCAGCGAGCAGCTTCGTAGTGCCGAAGATGGTCGCGAGCATCCCGACTTCTCGCAGGAGAAGCCGCTGCTGCACTACGAACCCGAGGCTGCGATCGACCTGGCCGAGATCTCAGCGATGTACAAACCGATCGCAATCGAGGTCTCGCGAGAGTTGGGAGACTCTCCGCTCGTTCTCGGATCGGTGATGACCTTCTCCGCGCGCGGAGAGAATCGTTACTTCGTCAATACGGAGGGCACCCGCGTTCAGGCCGGGCGCACCCGACTCCGCGTGCTCATGCAAGTTCGTGCGCAGGCCGAAGACGGCATGATCGTGCGACGTACGGAGACCTTCGAGGCGCACTCTGTAGCGCAACTTCCGACTCGGGACGACCTGATGTCTGCTGCCCTCCGTCTTCGTAAGGAGATCGAAGCACTGCGCGAAGCTCCCCTGGCCGAACCGTACACTGGGCCAGCGGTGCTCGAAGGGCGGGCCGCGGGCGTGTTCTTTCACGAGATCTTCGGGCACCGTCTCGAGGGGCATCGTCAAAAGGACGACCTCGAGGGGCAGACGTTCACCGACAAGCTGGGCAAACGCATCCTGCCGTGGTTCCTCGATGTGGTCGACGACCCTACGGTCACGACACTGGGCGGAGAGCCGCTCTCGGGGCACTACTTTGTCGACGACGAAGGCATACGTTCGCAGCGAGCGGTGTTGGTCGAGCGCGGCAAGCTAAAAGGCTTCCTGCTTGGACGGTCTCCCGTGCTTCCGTTTAGACGGAGCAATGGTCACGGCCGGCGCGAGCCCGGATATCAAACCGTCGCGCGTCAAGGGAACCTGATTGTGACCTCGCGTCGCTCGATGAGTCGCGGCCAACTTAGGCAGGCGCTCATCGACGAAGTCGAGGACCAGGGCAAGCCGTACGGTCTACTGTTCAAAGACATTGAAGGTGGCTACACGATCACCGATCGCAGTGGGCCGCAGGCGTTCAAGGTCGAGCCATTGATGGTCTATCGTATTTTTGCGGACGGACGTCCCGACGAGTTGGTGCGCGGCGTGGAAATCGTGGGCACACCATTGGCGGCGTTTGAGACCATCACTGCGACCGACGACCAACCGGGGATCTTCAACGGTATGTGTGGCGCTGAGTCGGGTTGGGTCCCGGTCAGCGCGGTGAGTCCGTCGCTGCTTCTGCGGTCGATCGAGATCGAGCGTGCAGCCCACGATCGTGACAAACCACAACTGATGGACCCGCCGCCGCGCGAGGGTGAAAAAGCTAGCAGTGCGGTGACGCAGTCGAGGTTGCGATGATGCTCGGCGTAGTTTTCGGCATGTTGGCGCCCGCGCTCGGCGTCAACGCGCTCGCCCCCGCCGACGCAACGACGGCGGTCGTCGCAGGCTCCGAATCCGAAGCTGATGCCGAGGGATTGGCCAAGCTTCCCGCCGAGGAACGGGCAGAGATCGAGGCCATCGCGGCGGAACTGGCGCGAGGCCTGGCCGGGTTGCGACTCGATGGTTCGCCCGTGCCTTACTACGCCGTGTCGCGCTCGGTCCGGGCCGACGTCTTGAGTCTCGAGGGCTCGTACGGCGGTATCATCACCAACGTCTCAGAGCGACAGACGGGCGGGCTTGTCCAGGTGCGTGTCGGGAGTCCGGAGCGCGATAGCAGCAACTACTTCGGCGCAAACAGTGGCACCACCCGCTTGGCCGTTGCGCTCAAGCCGTCGCCCGACTATGCGCGCAAGCAGACCTGGCTTGCCATGGACCGTGCTTTTCGTGGCGCGACGTTGGCCTACACCGCCAAGGTCACCGCGCTCGAGCAGATAGCCAACAAGGATCTGGCGCCGGACCTCAGCGAGGGTCCTAAGGTCCAAACCACTGTGGTGGTGCAGGACGCGACGCCGTTCGACCGCGACGGGCTTTCCGCGATGGTCGCGTCGTTGTCCGCGCGTTTCGAGGCCTGGCCCGACATCGACAACGGCGATGTCCACTTCCAGATCGTTCGCAGCTACGAGACCGTGGTGACTAGCGAGGGCGGCATCTTGCGGCGTGTCCGGGACCGGGCCGTGCTTGGTGTCGTTGCGGAGACCCGAGCCGCGGATGGCATGGCGCTGGACCACGGTCTGGCGATCCACTTCCAGGGCATCCCCACGGCCGATGGTGCTCTGCTCGCGCAGGGCGAGAAGCTCGTCGATCAGGTGCTCGCCGAGCTTCGGGAGCTTGCTGCGGCGCCGATGCTCGACGAGGAGTACGACGGTCCGATCTTGCTGTCACCACGGGCCGCAGCCCAGTTCTTGGGTTCCACGGTTGCGACGGAAGTCTCAGGAAATCCGGCCCCGTGGGGCGATATGGGCCGTTTGATGGAGCTGGAGCCTGCGTGGCACAAGCGCGTGGGCAAGACAGTGCTTCCTCCCACCATCGATCTTGTCGACGACCCGACGATCGACGGTTTCGGATCCTACGCGATCGATGCCGAGGGATTTGTGCCTGGGCCGCTGACTCTGGTGCACGAGGGCAAACTCGACCACCTGCTGATGACGCGGACCCCCAACGACGCGACCGCGGGCAGCAACGGGCGTGGACGGCTGAGTCCAGGGATGGAGGTTGGTCCCGCGCTTTCGAATCTGTCGTTGCGCAGCAGTCGGCGCGGGTCCTCCGACAAGGCGCTTGAGCGCGAGCTGATGCGCCGCGCGCAGGAGGACGGGTACGAGCAGGCGTACATCATCGAGTCTTTGCGCGACGGCACGCTCCTGGGTCCCGTGCAGCGAGAAAGTGCAGCGGCCTACGCGGGCACTGGCAAGCTGACTCTGCCTCTTCCTGCGCGCTTGGTGCGAATCGACGCACACGGTAAGCGGACCGTGATTCGCGGCGCTATTATTGCGCCAGCCTCGATGCGCGTGCTTCGTCGCATTCGCATGGTCGGTCAGGACGCTGAGATCACTCGCATGCGGATGCCGGTCGGCACCTACGGAGGCTTTGGCGCCGAGGTGGGCATTGACGGTGTTCTGAGTCAAACCGTCGACGTGCAGATCGAAACCCCTGCGCTGCTGATTCAGGGCCTTGAGTTGCTCGTCGAGCGCGGCGAACACGAGGAACTGCCCGCGCTTGTTCATCCGCTTCGGCGAGAGCCCGACTCACAATCTGCGAAGGCTGGAGTTGCAGCCGAGGTTCCAGCAAACGGCAGCGGGTCGGAAACCAGCCCGCCCCCGGCTAGCCCGCGGAACTAGGCTGCTAGGCTGTTGGGCCGGTGCCCAGTTCGCGATCGAGGTAAGCCTGGAGCACGGCGCGGGCGTCGGCCACGGTGTCGACGACCACGTATGGTGTTTCCATGGCCTGCAGGGTGAACAACGCCTTGAGAGCCACGCGAACCGCGGGCGATGGAACGACGTATGCGCTGGCCAGCGAACTGCGACGGATTTTGTTCATGCGCTTGCGCAGCCAGTTGGCGTGCATGCGTAACTGCCGGCCAGTGGGTAGTTTTGCGTGTGTGGCGTCCAGCATCACCACGTAGCGGTGCGGTGCCGCCGCCCGAACCTCATCCAGGCGCGCGAAGTACTCCTCAAGTTCCTGGTCCGTGTTGTCCCCAATAAAGCGAACAACCACGAACGGGAATGCACTGTCGTCGACCTCGATCAACAACAATAGTGTAGGTCGGAAGTAGCCATGCGCTCGGAGCCCGGCCCAATCAAGGGCGACCTGACACGGCGACCATACGGGTCGCCTAGTCGTTGGCGACCCGTACGAGTGGTTGGTGTTGTGTCGGCGCTACAGGTCATTGAGGCAGAAGTTAACCGCCTCAATGATCGTGCACTGCGTTCCGTCGGGTGCTTCGCTGCCAGCCGGGGCTTCCTGGATGCCCTCGCTGTGCCAACGCACGATTCCACGGTCGTCCAGGATCACGATCGAAGGGCTCTTGCCTAGATTCTCGAACACGGTGAACGCGTTCTCCATCCCGAGTTCCCGAGCGGAGTTGAACTCCGTTTTGTTGGGGAATCGGAACATGGGAAGCGGCGCGAGCCCGCCCTCTTTGACGCCGAACTTCTTCTGCCACGCCCGGATGTCGGAGTCGTTCATTGCCACTTGGCGCCCAGTCGGGAACCGAACCTGGACCATCATGACCTCGGTAACGCCGTTCTTGGCGGGGTCGAGCAGATCCTTTTGCGCCTTCTGCAGCACTTGCAGAAAGGTCACCGCTTGGGCCTGTTCGGTGCGGTCGCCATGGTCCCAGTAGACCAGCATGCGCTGCTTGCCCGCGAGTTGGCGTCCGTCGAGGATGCCGCCGTCGGAGTTGACGAGCATCACCGAGGGGCTGGCGTGCCCGAACATGCGCTTGCGTGCCCAGCTGGGCGCGGCGTTGAGTTCTTCGGCGCCGACGGCCCAAAACGGGGGGACGTTTTCGAGCGGAGGAAGCTTGCCGTACGGTTTAGCGACGATCTCGGTCTGCTTCGGCGCCAGGCTACCGGCGGCTAGCAGGTTGAGTTTGTGGGGCTTGCCGTCGGTCAGGTTGGCAGCGTCGAAGTCGGCGCTGGTTTTGACCACCTTGCCGTCGATTTTCTGGATGAGGTCACCCTTGCCGATGTCGCTGCATCCCTGCTCGCAACCGTGGTTGTAGGCGATGTACACACCGCCAGCGTCCAGCGCCTTGGCCTTGGGAGGACCGGAGGCGGTGGTGGGCTCACAGCCCCACAGTGGAATCGACAGAAAAAGCCCCAGGATCACGTTTGCGGTGCGCATATGCTGCTTCCGTTTCGGCGGCGACGGACTGTAGGACGCAGTCCCGGCGGGCGTCAAACGTGCAACTTCACCGCAGCTTTTACCCGGTCTGAGGGCATGCTGTGAGCGTTCACATGCGGCCGCGAATGCCGATGCCGACGTTCCAAAACTGCGGCAGCTGCCCGCGCAGGTCCACACCCTGGTCCTGCCCCGCGCTGTCCAGCGCGCCCACAGGTAACGCGAGGCGCTGCGCAGGGGTGTCGAGCACCGCCAGCCCGTACCAGGTCCACAGGTAGTCGAACTGCAGCATCACCGCGATGTTGTTGTGGACGTGGACGCCAAGGCCCGCTTCGATCGGTACCGCCAGCCCGTGGAAGTCGAGCTTCACGGGGCCTGCCGTGGTGTCGTAGCGCGACCGGAACAAGTTGTACTGCACACCAGACCCGACAAACGCCAGCATGCGGCCGCGTGGGATGAAGTGGATCCGCGCGAGCGGACCGAGTTGTGTCGTACGAAGTTGCGCGCCGCCAGTGACGGTCAGAGACCCGAAATCGACAGGGGCCAGCGAGCTCAGTGCGCCCAGCAAGGACGCTTGCAGCGCCGCCGGGTCGAGCCCGTAGAGCGCCAGGACGTTCGCACCGTTATCGACGTTCGGCGAGATGGTGCCCCAACCGCCGGCCAAACCGAGTTCGACAAAGCCTCGGATGTTGCCTCCGAGAAATCCGTCGACGCGGAAGCCAGGTTTTGCGCCGTGGCCATCGCAGGCTCCGCGCAAACATCCGAGAGTCCCGACTCGAAGATCGGCGACAGCGCCGTTGTGAACCTGGCGTTCGTCGCGTGAGTCGTCGTCGGCGGAGACGGCGAGGCCCCCTGCGTCGTGGCGGGGCTGCGGGGTGGGGCGAGGTGCGACGGGTCCGAGAGATTCAGGGGGCGGCCGAGGCGCCGTTGATTGTGCGGCGGCGGCAGGCTCGGGTGCGGGTGC
>JAESSZ010000137.1 GCA_016763875.1 Nannocystaceae bacterium | reverse complement strand
GCTCGAACGTTGGTCGCCGGGGGCGACCGCACAGCTGGAGCAGCGCATCGCCCAGTTGGGTATCGAGGGATTGAATGGACCGATGGTTGCCACGCGACTGGACGCCTACGCGCAACGATGGCGGCGCCACGCAGCGCTGGCATGTCTACCCGTTGGCGCGCGGGGGGATGCACTGCGGTCATGCCTGTCGAGTGCGGCCGTAGCCTACGGTCACGCGATAGCGCTGCTACGCGACGGCCAGGAGCGCACGGTGCGGCGCACTGCGAGCGTTCTGGCTCGGCTGCCCTCGCCCGAGGCATGTTTCCGTTCACCCGGCGGCGGGGTCGAGCAAGGGCCCGTCGCCGACGCTCTTCGGGCTCGACTCGCGCGGGTGCAGAACCTTCAGATCGTCGCTCAAACCCGCGATGCCTACGCACTGGCGCTTGAGACCTACGAGTTGGCAGGCGCCAGTCATCTGCCGCGACTGGAGGCACGCGCGGCGTTGGCGATCGCGATCTCGGCACCGACCACCGGTGAGGAGAGCCCGAAGCAATGGCTGCACCGCGCACACGAGTTGGCGGTGGCCTGCGGTGACGATCACATCGCAACGGGGGCCTCATTGTCGCTGATCTCCGAGCACGTTCGGCGGCGCGATTTCGATGGCGCTCGACGCTGGATTCGGCATGCTGAGGGCTACCTCGGCGAGACCGGCCATCCCCGCCAGCGGGCGACGCTCAACGCACGGATCGGTCACCTCCATCGCGCGGAGGGCGACCTGGACCAGGCGTTGGAATACGCGCGCAAGGTGCTCGAAGCCTACGTGGACTTCGATGGTCCGCACTCGCTCGAGGCTTCTAAGTCCAGGGTTGCCTTTGGACACGCGCTGCTCGCCGCGGGTCGCTATGAAGAAGCCAAGGTTCCCCTTGAGACCGCGATCGCGGACCTGGTGCCGAAGTTCGGGGAGACGCACGCCGTGGTCGCCACCGCGTGCAACGGACGCGGTGGCGCTTCGTACTTCCTCGGCGAGTACGCGACGGCCGTGAAGTACTACGAGCGCAGCATCGCGATCCGGCGCGATCTCAACGGCAGGGACAGCCTGCAGGTGGCGACGCTTGAGTCCAACCTCGGAGGCGTCTTGACAGATCGGGGCGATCACACCGCCGCCATCGCAACCTTGCGGCACGCAAACGCGGTGATGACGGAGCACTATGGGCCCGACGATCTGCGCCTCGTGGACGTTTGGCTCAACCTGGGACGCGCGCTGTCGATCGCGGGGCACGACGAGGCTGGTCTCAAAATCCTATGGCGCGCCGCGACCCTGTACGAGGGCCGCGGCGACGCAACCGCCACCCAGCGCGGTCTCATCGACCTGAACCTCGGCGAGGCCTACGAGCGACAAGCTCGCATCGCCACGGCCGTCGAGCATTACGTCCGCGCCCACGAACTGTTCCGGACCCGCTTGGGAGACGACCACCCCAACACCAAGGAAGCCGCAGACGCCCTCGCACGCATCCAACGCCCCTGAATCGCCCGCTGGAGACGGAAGCTGAGGAAGAGTCGCTCGCTCGCGCATCAGGCGAGTCGTGCAGCCCGCACCCGGAGTGCGCTGACAATGATGATCGCCAACATGGGGAGTGCCGCCAGGTTCACCGTGCGCCATCCGAACTGATGTTGAAGCGCGCCAGCCGAGAGGGCGGCTGCGGCCACGGCAGAGAAGACCACGAGGTCATTGAAGCCCTGGGCTCGGGCGCGCTCTTGGGACGCATAGGTCTCCGTCAGTAGGGTCGTCGCCGCAATGAACAGGAAGTTCCAGCCCACGCCGAGCGCGAGCAGCGCGAGCCTGAACTGGAACACGCTAGTCCCGCCCAAGTTGATCGCGACCGCGCAGCCCTCGAAGGCCGCGCCCACGAGCAGTATCGCGACGATACCAAATCGTCTGACCAGCCATCCTGTCGCGAGCGAGGGCGCGAACATGCCCAAGATATGCCACTGGATGACCGACGCCGTATCCGCGAAAGGATGCCCGTGTTTGTTCATGGCCAGCGGGGTCGCGGTCATCAGGAACGTCATCGTCGCGTAGCCAAATGTTGCGCAGAGTACCGCGGAGATATAACGGGGTTGGCGAATGATCGTCCGGAGGTCGCGTGCCTTGATCGAGGTGACTATCGGGTCTTGTCCGTCGGTGGGAATTCGGAGGAAGGCGACCGAGATCACCAGCAGCACGAACACGCCGACGAGGGCGGCGTAGCTGGCGACGAACGGTTGCGTAGCGACCAACTCTCGGGTGGTGCGTGCAAGCGTTGGGCCTGCGACCGCAGCCACGATCCCGCCAGCGAGGACCAGCGAGACCGCGGTGCTTCGCTGCTCAGGCGGGGCGGCGTCCGCGGCAGCAAAGCGGAAGTGGTTGCCGAAGCCGTTGAACACCCCCACGAGGAAGGTGCCGAGCATGAACAACATGAAGCTCTGCTCGGAAATCGCCCACGCCGCGGTCGCTGCACCCACGGCCCCAATGATCCCCGCGCCGCCAAACCCAAACCGCCGCCCGAAGCGCTGCATGAGATGAGCGGCGGGAATGCTGGTCAGCAACGTTGCGACTTGGAGGGCCACGATCGGGAATGTGGCCAGCGATTTGTTGGCGACGAGCGAGAGACCGACCAACGGGGCGGTCGCGACGATGAGCGAGTTCGCGGTCATCATCAGCGACTGCCCCACCGCCAAGAGCGAGACGTTGCGTGCAAATGTGCTCAAAGTGTTGGTCCAGGAACCGAGGGTCAGCGTTGGCGCGTGTGGGCCTACGGAGCGTCTTCCGAGAACACGGCGCCCATCGGTAGCGTCGCGTTGCTTTTTCCGGTGACATCGGCGACATCTGTCCAGCGGTCAGTCGCACGCTTCCGATCCAACCTGTTTTAGCGTCGAATCGCAAGCCCGGCGCCACGGCGGAGTCATAATCACCTACCTCGGAGGTAATGGCCCGCACACCTCGCGGCGTCATGCTCACCCCACGATGACGTCTGCACTCCGACAGTGGCGCGCCGCCCCGGTCCACTTCCTCGACCTCGACGGCAAGAAAATCGCCTACCGCCGTTTTGGCAGCGGTCCTGCGATCGTGTTGATCCACGGGTGGCCGCTCAGTGGTGTGACCTACCGCGGGCTTGTGGCCGAGCTGTCGCAGTCGTTCACCTGCTATGTGCCCGACCTGCCGGGTGCGGGCGACAGCCCTGCCGACCCCGACCTCGTCGATCTGTTCACGGACTTCGGTGACCTCATCGTTCGCTTCGTCGATACCCTCGACCTCAAGCAGTTCGCCCTGGTTGGGCACGACTCCGGCGGCGCAATGGCCCGCGTTGCCGCGGCCCAGCTCGGGGAGCGGGTCACAGCCATGGTCTTGACCAACACCGAAGTCCCGGGGCACGTCCCGCGGGTGGTGAGGCTGCTCCAGTACGCGGCCGCCCTGCCGATGGCCGGCGCCATCTTCCAGCTGCTCCTGGGCTCGCGTGCTTTTCTGCGCTCGGGCCTAGGGTTTGGCGGCGCATTCGAGGACAAGGACTTCATCGATGGCGAGTTCCGCGAGACCGCGTGCGCGCCGCTGGCTAAGGACGTCCGCAACGCGCTGTTCAGCCTGCGCCGTGCCGACCTCAACATCGCGCACGCCCTGCCCAAGCTGCACGCCAACAACCGAGCCCCCCTGCTGTGCGTGTGGGGCGACGCCGACCCGTTTTTCTCCGTGGCTGGCGCCGAGGCGATCGTCAGCCAGTGGGCTGGATCGGCGCGGCTTGAGCTCATCCCCGGCAAGAAGCTGCTCGTGCACGAGGAGGTACCCACCCTCGTCGCGAGTCATATCGCGGCGTTCGTCACCGAGCACGCCCAGATTCGCGCCGCCGCCCCCTTGTCGGCATGATGACAATCGTGCCCAAGAATGTGTTTCCCGCGCTACTGCGCTACTGGCGAGGCAATCGCGGCATGAGTCAGCTGGACCTGGCTGGCGCCGCCGACGTCTCGCCCAAGCACATCAGTTTCTTGGAGACGGGCCGCGCGCAGCCCAGCCGCGAGATGGTGCTGCGTCTCGCCACCTCGCTCGGCGTGCCGCTGCGTGACCAGAACGCGCTGCTGACCAGTGCTGGATTTGCCGAGGTGTTCGTCGAGATCGACGCCAACGCGTTCGACGACAACATCAAGCGCGCACTCACGATGATGATGGCGCACCAGGAGCCCTACCCGCTCATGGTCGCCGAGGCTTAACAGTCTGTGGTGCAACCCGCGTGTCGGCAGAACGCCGTCAGCGGGGCCCAGGACACGACACGAAGAGGGAGCTGACCGGGCGTCAGCAACCGATGAGGAACAAAGTCGTGGGCCTCGGGGGCGGTGTTATGTCGGCGCGAGGGTTGCACCACAGACTGTTAAGCCTCGGCGACCATGAGCGGGTAGGGCTCCTGGTGCGCCATCATCATCGTGAGTGCGCGCTTGATGTTGTCGTCG